>WHTA01000026.1 GCA_009379825.1 Streptosporangiales bacterium | reverse complement strand
TCGTCGAACGCCGCTTCTGCCACCTCAAGCAGTGGCGCGGCCTCGCCACCCGCTACGACAAACTCGCCATCGTCTACCACGCCGCCGCCGTCTTGAACGCTGTCATCGCCTGGACCACGCATTTACGAGACACGGCCTAGCCTCACCGCGGGACGACCACCCTGCCGCCGGGCGGTAGGGTGGAGTGCTGTCTCCCTAGCCCACTCATACGATCGGACCAGCCATGTCATCGGCTCTGCGCACCAGGAAGCCCGTGCTCGACACGGCCTGCGCCGATGCGGTCGAGCTCGCGCGTGAGGCAGCCGTACTCGCGGCGCCTTCGGCGGAGTCGGTCGGTGAGCACCTCGGCGTCGAGCCTGAGGACGACCGGGTGGCCAGCCACCTGTTCGCCTGCACCGACCTCGCGTACCGCGGTTGGCGTTGGTCGGTGACCGTCTCCCGCGCCTCCAGGGCACGCGCCATCACGGTGTCCGAGGTGACGCTGCTGCCGGGCGCAGAAGCGGTCGTAGCGCCGGCCTGGGTGCCGTGGGAGGAGCGCGTACGGCCGGGTGACCTCGGCCCTGGCGACCTGCTGCCCACGGCGCCCGAGGACGTGCGGCTGCAGCCCGGCTACACCGAGACCGGTGCGGACGCCGACCCCGCGACCTGGTGGGAGCCGGGCATCGGCCGGGATCGGGTGCTGTCGATCGAAGGGCGTACGGACGCCGCAGAGCGCTGGTACGCCGGCGACCACGGCCCGGACACCGCCATTGCCCGCTCGGCGCCCGCCACCTGCGCCACCTGTGGCTTCTTCGTGCCGCTCGGCGGCTCGCTGTGGCAGCTCTTCGGTGTCTGCGCCAACGAGATGGTGCCGGCGGACGGCTCCGTGGTGAGCCTGGACCACGGCTGCGGCGGACACTCCGAGGCGGCGGTGGAGCACAAGGCCTCACCGGTGGAGGTGGTGCCCGCCGTCGACGAGGAGACGTTCGACATCGTGGACGTCGCACGCACCCCCGCGGCGGCAGCCGACCAGGAGGCCGACTTGGCCGAGGGCGCGGACGAACAGCTCGGCCACAGCTGAGCGACCATCGAGGCATGGGCGAGGCGCGCGGGCTAGCCGACTCCGCGGACTACTTCGACACCGCGACGCTTCGCGCCCGCGTGCTCGCCGCATGGTCGGCGGCGCCTGCGCGGTTCCGTGAGGACGCGAACGCCGAGGAGGACTACGCGCTCGGCGCGTACCGCGACCGGCTGGTCGTCGAGCTCGCACAGAACGCGGCGGACGCCGCGATCGCGGCCGGCGTGCCCGGCCGGCTGCGGCTGGTGCTCGACGACGACGAGCTGCGCGCTGTCAACGCCGGTGCGCCGCTCGACGCGGCCGGGGTGGAGTCGCTGTCCACGTTGCGTGCGTCCGCGAAGCGCGAGGGACCGACGACCGGGCGCTTCGGTGTCGGGTTCGCCGCGGTGCTATCGGTCAGCGACGAGCCGCGGATCCGTTCCACGTCCGGCGGCGTCGCCTGGTCGCGACCGGCCGTCGCGGGCGAGGTGGCGGCCGTCCCCGCGCTCGCCGACGAGCTCGGCCGCCGCGAGGGGCACGTCCCCGCACTGCGGTTGCCGTACCCCTGCGACGAGGCGCCGCCCGACGGCTACGACACGGAGGTCGTGCTCCCGCTGCGCGACGCCGCCGCGAAGGAGTACGCGCACCGGCTGCTCGTCGACGTCGGCCCGGCCCTGTTGCTCGGCCTGCCGGCTCTGCGAACGGTGCAGCTGACGTACTCCGGTGTCGTCCGCGAGCTACGCGCCAGCTGGGACGAGTCAGGTGCGCTGGTGGAGACCGACGACGGCGGGGTGGTCACGCGCTGGCGGATCGCCACCCGCGCCGGCGAGCTCGACCAGGAGCTGCTCGCCGACCGGCCGGCCGAGGAGCGCGCCAGGCCACACTGGTCGGTGCGGTGGGCGGTGCCGCTGTCCGGCGACGACCTGCCGCGGCCGTTGCCCGCCGGGGTGTCACCGGTGCTGCACGGGCCGACGCCGAGCGACGAGCCGGTCGACGTACCGGCCCTGCTGTTGGCGTCGTTCCCGCTCGACCCGGCGCGCCGGCACGTGGCGCCTGGCGCGCTCACCGACTACCTGGTGACGCAGGCGGCCGAGACGTACGCGGACCTGGTGACCGCGCTGCCCGCCGACCCGGCCGTACTCGAGCTGGTACCCGGCCCGGTGTCGGCGGGGGTGCTCGACGGCAAGGTGCGGCAGGCGGTGCACGACGCGCTGCCCGGCCGGGCGTTCCTGCCGACCGCGGCCGCCGGGCCCGCGGTGGTGCCGCCGGACGCGACGGCCGCCGACGTCCCCGCCGGCCTGATCGACGTACTCGCCGAGGTGCTGCCGGGGCTGCTGCCCGCCGGTTGGTCGCACCGCGGTACCGCGTTGCGGTTGCTGGGCGTACGCGAGCTCGGGCTCGGCGACGTCGTCGACCTGCTGGCCACCCTGCGCCGGGACCCTGCGTGGTGGCAGCGGGTGTACGCGGAGCTGGAGTCCGTCGACCGCGACGCGCTGCCGGCGCTGCCGGTACCCCTGGCCGACGGCCGTACGGTACGCGGCCCGCGCGGCGTGCTGCTGCCGACGGCCGACCTCGACGTCGAGGCGTTGAGCGCGCTGGGCGTACGGGTCGTCGACGCCGAGGCGGTGCACCCGCTGCTCGGCCGGCTCGGGGCCGTGGAAGGCAACTGGCGCGCGGTGCTCGACGACCCGCACGTGCGCGCGGCCGTGGCCGGCTCGTACGAGGCGGACGACCCGGAGGTCGTGGCGGCCGCGGTGCTGCCGGCCGTGCGGGCGAGCACGCTGGAGCCCGGCGACGAGCCGTGGTTGGCGGCGTTGGCGCTGCGCGACAGCGACGGCGACGTGCGGGTGGCGGACGAGCTGCTGCTCCCTGACGGGCCGATGGCGCAGGTGGTGTCCGCGGACGCCCCGTTCGGCGCGGTGGCCGCCGACCTGGCGGAGCAGTGGGGCGGGGAGACGCTGGCGCGCGTGGGTGTGGTGGAGAACTTCGCCATCGTGCGCGACGAGGACCTGCCGCTCGACCCGGACGAGTGCGACCACGACCTCGACGGCGAGGACGCCTGGATCGAGGACACGCTCGCCGTGCTCGGCGCGGCCGACGACGTGCCGCCGGTGCTCGTGGAGTTCGTCGCCGTACGCGATCTCGACCTGGTGGCGCCGGACCGCTGGGGCGACGCGTTGCGGTTGCTCGGCGAGCCGACGTTGCGGGCGGCGATCGTGGAGCCGGCCACCGTGCTGCTCGGCGACGGGCGGCGCAGCCTGGTGCCTTCGTACACCGCGTGGTGGTTGCGCACCAGCCCGATCGTGGACGGCAGGCGACCGGCCGACCTGCGTACGGCCGACGCGGACCCGCTGCTCGCGGCGCTCTACGACGAGGCGCCGGCCGGCGACACCGCGCTGCTCGCGGCGGTGGGTGTGCGTACGACCGTGGCGGCGTTGCTCAGCGAGGCGTCGGGTGTGGCGGACCTGCTGGCGCGGCTGGTCGAGGCGGAACGGTCGGTGACGCCGGTGCAGCTGCACGGCCTCTACTCGGCGCTCGCCGACGGCCCCGACGTCGACGTCCAGCCGCCGGAGCGGCTGCGGGTGGTGCAGGGGACGGGCACGGTGGTCGTGGACGCCGCGGACGTCGTCGTGCTCGACGCGCCCGACCTGTTGCCGTTGCTCGGCGACCGACCGGTCGTGGCCGTCCGGCGCGACCGGGTGGTGCGGCTGGCGGCGTTGCTCGACCTGCCGTTGGCCAGCGAGCTGGTGTCGGGCCACGTGGAGTCCACCGGCGACGTCGAGCCGGTACCCGACCTGGTGCGCGGTGTGGTGCCAGGCGCGCCTGCCAGCTACCTGGCACACGACCCGCTGGTCGTGGACGGCACCGCGGCGGACTGGCGCTACGTCGACGGCGAGATCCACGCGGCGTCGCTGACCGGCCTGGCCCGCGGCGTCGCCTGGGCGGGCGGGCACTGGGAGCAGCGCCACCTGCTGGCCGCCCTCCTGTCGGGCGACACCCCCATCGCCGACCTACTGGCCGAAGCCCGCCTGGACGCCTGGCCGTAAGGACGGGGTCAGCGGCGGAACGGGCTGCGGGCGAAGTAGCCGATGCCGATCAGGCCGAGGGCGATGCCGGCGACGCAGACCCAGCGCCACCACCGGTCGTCGACCGGCAGCAGGTGGCCGAAGACCAACAGCACCACGAGCGCGACGATCCACAGCAAGGTGATGATCGCCACCGTGAGCAGCGCGTTGGGCCGCAGCGGTGGCGGGCTGGAGTGGCGTGGCCGTGGGTCAGGCACGTCCGCCAGCCTACCCGGACGAGTCATCACGTTCACGTGTCGGCCGCCCGCGCGCACGGGTGATCTGCTCGCCTTCTGGCAACGCGTTCTGGCAGGCTTCTCGGTGCCCGGTAGACGTCGTCGTCTGGCTGTTCTGCGGCACCCGGTCCGCGTGCCGCACGCCTGCGAGGAGTTCGCCATGAGTGAGACCGCTCAACGCGACGCCGCGGCAGCGCGTGGTCCTGTCGACAGGTACTTCGCGATCAGTGCCCGCGGCTCGACCGTCGCGAGGGAGCTCCGCGGCGGGCTGGTGACGTTCATGACGATGGCGTACATCGTCGTGCTCAACCCGATCATCCTCGGGAACGCCCCGGACATGAACGGCACGGTGCTCGGGCCCGGCCGGGTGGCGGCGGTGACCGCGCTCGTCGCCGGTGTGCTGACCATCCTGATGGGCGTCGTCGGACGGTACCCGCTCGCGCTCGCCGCCGGCCTCGGCATCAACGGCTTCGTCGCGGGGCTGGTCATCAGCAAGACGTTGAGCTGGCCCGAGGTGATGGGGCTGGTCGTCATCGAGGGGGTGCTTGTCACCATCCTCGTAGTCACCGGGTTCCGCACCGCCGTGTTCAACGCGATCCCCAGACAGCTGAAGACCGCCATCAGCGTCGGCATCGGGTTGTTCATCGCACTGATCGGCTTCGTCGACGCCGGGTTCGTCTCCCGCCCGGAACAGGGCACCGTGCCGCTCCAGCTCGGCGTCGTCGGCCAGCTGACGGGATGGCCGATCGTCGTCTTCGTCTTCGGCGTGCTGCTGATGGCCGTGCTCGTCGCCCGCAAGACGCGCGGCGCGATCCTGATCGCCATCGTCGCCGCCACGGTCCTCGCGTTCGTCGTGCAGGCGATCTTCGACATCGGAGTCGCGCCGGAGGAGCCAGGCGGTTGGAGCAACGCGGTGCCCGCCGTCCCCACGGACCCGTTCCGGCTGCCCGATCTGAGCCTGATCGGCGACGTGAGCCTGTTCGGGTCGTTCACCAGGATCAGCGTGCTCGCCGTGATCCTGCTCATCTTCTCGCTGATGCTCTCCGACTTCTTCGACACCATGGGCACCGTCGTCGGGGTAGGCGCGGAGGCGAACCTGCTCGACGAGCACGGCCGGCTGCCCGGCATCGGTCGGGTGCTGTTCGTCGACTCGATCGCCGCCATCGCGGGCGGCGCGTCGTCGGTCTCGTCGAACACGACCTACGTGGAGTCGACCGCGGGCGTCGGTGAGGGTGCACGTACCGGGCTGGCGAGCATCGTCACCGGGCTGCTCTTCCTGCTCGCCATCTTCCTCGCTCCGCTGGTGGAGGTCATCCCCTCGCAGGCCGCCGCGCCCGCCCTCGTCGTCGTCGGGTTCCTGATGATGACCCAGGTCACCGGCATCGACTGGAAGGACTCCGGGGTCGCCATCCCGGCCTTCCTCACCATCGTGGTGATGCCGTTCACGTACTCGATCGCCAACGGCATCGGGGCCGGGTTCGTCAGCTACGTGGTGATCAGGGTCGCGCAGCGGCGGGCCAGGGAGATCCACCCGTTGATGTGGGTCGTCGGGGCTCTGTTCGCGCTGTACTTCGCCATCGCACCGATCGAGAAGCTGCTCGGCCTCGGCTGAGCGGCTCCAGAGGTGTAATGCCCCGTAGGGCCTACTGCCCTTTACGTTAGCTTTGCTAACGAGTAAGATGCGTACATGTGCGCGTCGTAAACGATTCCCTCAGGTCCGCAGTGCGGACGAACGCTGCGCTGTCGAGCACGTTGCGTATCTCCGTGATGCGGTTGTCGCGCCGGCTGCGTGCGCAGCGGGCCGCCGAGCTCGACGCACTGCCGGCCACACAGGTGGCGGCACTGGCGACACTCGAGCAGCACGGGCCGCTGGCCCTGAACGAGCTGGCCAGGCGCGAACGGGTGAAGCCGCCGTCGATGACCCGCATCGTCGCGCAGCTCGAGCAGCGGGCGCTGGTCGAACGCACGGCGCACCCGACCGACCGCCGGCAGGCGTTGTTCGCGCCGACGGTCCAGGGGCGCCGGCTGATCAAGGAGGACCGCAAGCGACGCGACGCCTGGCTCGCACAACGCCTGAAAGAGCTCACTCCTGCCGAACGCGACGCACTACGCGCCGCCGTCCCCGTACTGGAGAAGCTCGCCACCGCATGAGGACGTACCGCCGTCCGTTGGATTGGAGAAACTAGCCCCAGCATGAGGCTTCCGAACACCTTCCGGTCACTACGGGTAAGGAACTACCGGCTCTACTGGTCGGGTGCCATCGTCTCGAACGTCGGCACCTGGATGCAGCGCATCGCACAGGACTGGTTGGTGCTCCACCTCTCCGGCAACAGCGGTGTGGCGCTCGGTGTCACCACGGGTCTGCAGTTCCTGCCGTTGCTGCTGTTCGGTCTCTGGGGTGGCGTGCTCGCCGACCGGCTCGACAAGCGCAAGCTGTTGGTCGCCACGCAGATCGCGTTCGCCGTCGTCGGGGTGACGCTGGGGTTGCTCAACCTCACCGGCGTCGTCGAGGTCTGGCACGTGTACGCGCTGGCGTTGACGTTCGGCATCGTGACGGCCGTCGACAACCCGACCAGGCAGGCGTTCGTGGTCGAGATGGTCGGGCAGCAGGAGGTCAGCAACGCGGTCGCGCTGAACAGCGCGTCGTTCAACACCGCGCGCATCGTCGGCCCCGCGGTTGCCGGCGTGCTGATCAGCCTGGTCGGCACCGGGCCGGTCTTCCTCATCAACGCGGCCTCGTACGCCGCGGTGGTCGTCGGGCTGCGGCTGATGCGCGCCGACGAGCTGCGGCTGCCGGACCGGGTGTCCAGGGAGCCGGGCCAGCTCAGGGAGGGGCTGCGGTACGTACGTGAGCGGCCCGAGCTGTTACTGCCGATCATCATCGTCGGTGTGGTCGGGACGTTCGGGTTCAACTTCCAGATCACCATGGCGCTGATGACCAAGGAGGTCTTCGGCCGTGGCGCGGGCGCGTTCGGGCTGCTGGCCACGGCGATGGCGGTGGGCTCGCTGACCGGTGCGCTGCTCGCCGCTCGCCGTGCGCGGCCGCGGGCGCGGTTCTTCGTGCAGGCCGCGGTGTTGTTCGGCGTGCTGGAGATCGTCGCCGGGCTGCTGCCGACGTACGAGACGTTCATGGCGATCCTGGTGCCGATCGGGGTGTTCGCCATCAGCATGGCCACTACGGCGAACGCGTACGTCCAGATGCAGACACGGCCGTCGATGCGCGGCCGGGTGATGTCGCTGTACATGCTGGTCTTCATGGGTGGCACGCCGATCGGGGCGCCGCTTGTCGGCTGGATCGCCGGCCTGCTCGGTGCCCAGTGGGGTCTGATCAGCGGCGGGATCATCTGCGTCGTCGCGACGGTCGTGGTCACCGCGGTGCTCGCGCGGAAGCAGGGCATGCGGATACGTCCCCGGGTGCGGCCGTTGCCACACTGGGACGTGGAGCGCACGCGGGAGGAGGATGCGGTCGTGACCGTGACCGACATCGACGTACGCACGGCCGGTCAGCCGGCGCTGGCGTCCTCCCGCCAGGCGGAATGAGGCTGTTCGCCGCGCTGGTGCCACCGGCCGAGGTGCTCGCCGAGGTCGACGAGGCGCTGGCCGAGGCCCGCCGACAGCTGCCCGAGCTGCGGTGGGAGTCGGCCGCCAGGATGCACCTGACGCTGGCGTTCTACGGCGAGGTGACCGACGTCGTCGCGCAGCGGCTGCAGGCGCGGCTGGCACGCGCGTGCAGCCGGCACCCGGCGCTGACGCTGGCGTTCGCAGGCGCGGGTGCGTTCCCGCGCCGGGCCAGGGCGAGCGTGTTCTGGCTGGCGGTGACCGGCGACCGGCAGCCGCTTGTCAGGTTGGCCGGTTCGCTCGGGGCGGCCGGCCGCCGCGTCGGGCTGGCCATGGACGAGCGCACCTACCGCCCGCACCTCACCGTCGGCCGGGCGAAGAAGCAGCCGTGTGACGTACGGGCACAGGTGGCGCAGCTCGAGGACTACCGGGGACCCGACTGGCGGGCGACCGAGGTCGCGCTCGTACGCAGCCACCTCGGGCCGCAGCCGCGGTACGAGACCGTCGCCGCCTGGCCGCTGGCCGGTGGGTAGCCTGCGAAGGTGAACCCCAGGACCACGCGCTGGCTGCTGCCGCTGGTGCTCGCGGTGCTCGTGGTACTCGTCGTGCTCAACGCGCTACTCCGCTGACGGTGCAACGTACCCGGGCGTACCGCGCCGCCTGGCCGGTAAGGCAGGATGGGATGACGTGAGGTCCGGTCCGCGCGGGATGTTGACTGCCCGCCTCCTGCACACGCTGGCCGCGGGTACCCCGTGGGTCGAGCCGGAGGTGCGTGGGCTCCGCCGGCTGGTCGGCCGCGGTGACACGGTCATCGACGTCGGAGCCGGGCTGGGCGTCTACACCTCCGTGCTGTCCCAGCTGGTCGGGCCCGCCGGGGTCGTCCTCAGCGTGGAGCCGCTGCCTGGTTACTACGCGCGCTACGACGGCTGGCTGCGGCTGCGGGCGGGTGCGAACGTGCATCGCTGCGCGGTCGCCGTCGCGGACCACGCGCACACCGCGCGGGTGCGGGTGCCGCTGCGTAGGGGCCGGCCGGTCACCGGCAGGTCGTTCGTCGCGACCGGCGCCCGCGGCCTCGGCTCGAACGCCGAGTTCGCGGCGCACGTCGAGCACGAGATCCCGGTGAGTACGCTGGACGACCTGGCCGCACGCGCGCGGCTCGGGCGCGTCGACTTCGTGAAGGCGGACGTGGAGGGTGCCGAGCTGGCACTGGCCCGCGGCGCCGAAAGGATTATTCGGACATTCCAGCCGAGTGTCCTCCTCGAGGTCGAGAACCGGCACGCGCAGAGGTACGGTCACTGTGCGAAGGACGTTGTCGGCTGGTTCACCGAACGTGGTTACCACGTCTCGGCGTGGTCCAGAGGGGAGTGGCGTCGCGTGTCCAACGTGCGAGACGGCTGTCGCAACTACCTGTTCCAGCCGCACTGGCAGCTACCGCGGAGCCGGTGTTGAGCGCAACCGGCTACCTGACGCGGGCTGTGGCGGCGGTCGCGCTGGCCGCCACGGCGGTGGCGCCCGGCCTGGTCACCGACCAGCAGGCCGCCGCCGCGCCGAAGAAGGACGTCGCGTTCCGCTTCACCGACACCCGGATCGACGCGTCCAGCGGGCTCGCGGTCTCGCCGAAGGAGCCCGAGTACGTCTTCACCGTCAACGACCACGCGCCGACGCGGGTCTTCGGCATCAACCCGGAGACCGGCCGCTCGGACGCGACCATGCGGCTCGAGGGCGCGCAGAACGTCAACTGGGAGGCCCTCGCCGCCGGGCGCGGGCGCAACCTCTGGGTCGGTGACATCGGGGACAACGAGAGCGTGAGGGACAGCCTCATGCTCTACCGGTACAAGCTCCCGCAGCCGGTCCAGACCGGCTACTTCCCGGTCTCCGCGGCGTACGAGGTCACCTATCCCGACGGCGCGCACGACGCCGAGGCGCTGCTGGTCAACCCGAAGACCAACATCCCGTACGTGGTCACCAAGGGCCCCAACGGGCGGCTCTACCGCGCCGACGACCTGGTCCCCGGGGCGAACGAGCTGACCAAGCTGGACGGCAAGCTGCCGCCGATGATCACCGACGGCGCGTTCCGGCCGGACGGCAAGCAGTTCGTGCTGCGCAGCTACGACACCGGCTACGTCTACTCGACGACCGGGAAGCAGCTGGGCTCGTTCCCGCTGCCGAAGCAGCAGCAGGGCGAGGGCATCACGTACACCGCCGACGGCAATGACCTGCTGCTGAGCTCGGAGGGCAAGCGCAGCGAGGTGCTCAGCCTGAACGTGGACGAGGCGCTCGCCGCAGGGAAGAAGCCGAAGGCGAAGCAGTCGAGCAAGCCGGAAGCCAGCGAGGACGACGAGAGCGGCATCGCGCTCTCCGACGTGTTGTTCATCGCCACGCCGATCGTCATCGCGTTGCTTGCGGCCGCGGCCGCGTTCTTCCTCCGGCGCCGGCAGCGGCCTGCGGGCGGCGAGCCCGGCGGCCGGCGCGAGCGCAAGTACGAGCGCGACGAGCCGTATCCGGCGCCTGACTACGGCACGACCGCCGAACCGGTCGACGCCGACGGCTGGCCGGTGCCTGGCCGCCGAGGTCGCGACGCGGCCGTCCCCGTCGGGCCGGGTGCACCGCCCACCATCCCGCCGCTGTCGCAGCAGGCACCGCCGCCGGGGGCGGGCCAGGTTCCGCCGCCGCCACCGGGCGCGCGCCACGCGAACGGCCCCGGCATGCCGGAAGCGCCGGACGACCGGCCCGGTGCCCGCCACTCGATCCCCAGGCACGCGGACGGTGCCCCGCTACCGCCACCGCCGGGAGCTGCCTTCGGCAACGGCGCACCGTCCCCGCCGGGGGACAGGTACGGCAACGGCCTGTCCGAGTCCCGAACGCCGTCCGGTCCCCGGCACGCACCCGGCCACGGCCCACCGGGCGAGACCGCGCCACCATCCGGCCCGGGCGCCAACGGTGCGCCGCCGCCTCCACCGGGTGGCGCGTTCGACAACGGTGCACCGCCACCCCCGCCTGGTGGTGGGTTCGGTAACGGCGCGCCTCCGCCGCTGGGCGGCCCGGGAGCCAACGGCCCGCCTCCGCCTGGTGGTGGGTTCGGCAACGATGCGCCGCCGCCCGACGGTGCGCCGCCGGCCGCGCCGGGACAGGGCAACGGCGGGTCGGCGCTGCCGCCTCCGCCGGGTACCAGGCGGGCCGCCGAGGGCGGCGGGCGGCGGGCGGCCAAGCCGCCTGGTGGCCGTCGGCGCCGTAAGTCGGGCGGCGGGGAGCCGTTCTGGCTGCAGGAGTGACGCGGTCGGTCAGGCCGGGTCGCGGTAGCCGTACGGGTTCTGCTGTTGCCAGCGCCAGTGGTCGGCGCACATCTCGTCGAGTGCTCGGCTGGCCCGCCAGCCCAGGTCGCGCTGCGCCTTGCTCGGGTCGCAGTACGACACGGCGGCGTCGCCGGGACGGCGGTCCGCGACGACCGAGGGCAGCTGGTGTCCCACGGCGCGTTCGAAGGCGTGCAGCACCTCGAGGACGGACGAGCCGGTGCCGGTGCCGAGGTTCCAGGCGTTCGCCCCAGGGAACTCGTCCAGGTGCTCGAGCGCGGCGAGGTGGCCCTCGGCGAGGTCCAGCACGTGGATGTAATCGCGCACCCCGGTGCCGTCCGGGGTCGGGTAGTCGTCGCCGAAGACGACCAGCTTGTCGCGACGGCCGATGGCCACCTGGGCGGTGAACGGCAGCAGGTTCGCCGGCACGCCCTGCGGGTCCTCGCCGATGCGGCCGGACGGGTGCGCGCCCACCGGGTTGAAGTACCGCAGCAACGCCAGCCGCCACCGGGCGTCGGCGGCCGCCACGTCGGTGAGGATCTGCTCGATGTGCACCTTCGTCTGGCCGTACGGGTTGACGGCGCCGAGCTGCAGGTCCTCGTGCAGCGGCATGTCCTCGGCCTCGCCGTGCAGCCCGTAGACGGTGGCGGACGAGCTGAACACCAGCCGGAACACGTCGTGCCGCTGCATCACCCGCAGCAGCGCCAGCGTGCCACCGATGTTGGTGGAGTAGTAGCGCAGCGGGTCGGCGACCGACTCGCCCACGGCCTTCAGGCCGGCGATGTGTACGACGGCGTCGAGCTCCATCCGCGCGAACAGGTCGTCGAGCGCACCCTCGTCGAGCAGGTCGACGAGGTGCAGCTCAGGCTCCCGCCCCGCCAGCTCGCTGACGCGCCGCACCGCCTCCTCGTACGAGTTGGTGAGGTTGTCCACGATCATCACGTCGTGGCCGGCCTCGAGCAGGGCGAGGGTCGTGTGGCTGCCGATGTACCCGGCACCGCCGGTGACCAGTACGCGCATCCGCCCACCGTATCCGCTCACCCGACCACGCCGGTGACGGTCGCGGACTGCGTCACCGCAACGCGCCGGCGGGCAGCGGCGAGCACCAGCGCGAGGCCGGCCGCGGTGACGATGGCGAGCACGGCGGCGAGGGCCACGGTCAGGGTGTCCGGCTGCACGACCGACTGGCCGCGCAGCGCCTGCCAGGTCACCAGGGCGAGCGCCCCGGCATAGCCGCCCGCGGCGAGCAGCACGAGCCGGCTCCGCACCGCCTCACAGCGCAGCAGCGCGTAGCGGCCGGCGAGTGCGGTGAGCAGCATCGCGAGCAGTACGAGCACCTGCAGGCCGCCGGCGACCGTGCTCCAGCCGGTGATCGGCAGACCTGGCCCGTCGTCCCGCGCGCCCACGGTGTGCGCACCGATGACCCCCGCCTGCCGGCCCGCTTCGAGCCTGGCCATCTGGTCGGGCGTCGGCCGAGGCATGAAGAACGCGACCGCCATGCCCGCGAGCGAGATCAGCGTGCCGGTGCGGATCGCCCAGCTGGTCGACCGCGCGCTGAGCGGCTGTCGGAGGAACAGCACGCCCGCGACGAGGTTCGCCACCCACAGCGTGACGATCATCGCCGCCATGGTCTGGAAGACGGCTGTGTCGAACGGCGTCACGTAGTTGAAGTGGCTCTGTCGTCCCCGCACCACCTGCAGCACGATGGCGGCGAGCTCGTCGGCGAGCAGCCCGCCGAGCCGAGCCACCAGCCGAGCCGGCGCCAGCGGTGTAGCCGCGAGAGCAGCCACGCCAACGTGAGGCCGTAGCAGGCGATCGAGACGGCGAACTTCGCCGGCTTCAGCCAGATGGGCGCACCGACGAGCACCCGGTCGTCGACGGCGAGTCCGACGACGCACACCACGAGACCAACAGCGACGCGCCGGACACGGCCATCAGGGGACGGTGCCAGCGCACCACGCGGCGAACCATGGAGATTGAAGCGGACACGCCCGACTCTTATGGACAGTGAAGCTATCTATAACGGATAGTTATACTATCCACAGTTGCTCGCGATTGTGCAAGAGGTAATTCGGAGACGAAGGAGGCGCGGTCGGTGCGGATAGCCGAGCTGAGCGGGCGGACCGGAGTTCCCATCCCGACGATCAAGTACTACCTGCGCGAGGGGCTGCTCCCGCGCGGCGAGCGCACCAGTCCCAACCAGGCGCAGTACGACGAGCGCCACGAGAGCCGGCTGCGGCTGGTGCGTGCGTTGGTCGAGGTCGGTGGGTTGTCCATCGCGACGACGCGGGACGTGCTCGCCTACCTGGAGCAGCCGGGGCCGACGCTCAACCAGCGGCTCGGCCGGGCGGTCGGGAGCATCACACCGGTCAAGGCGACGGCAGACGAAGAGGCACGCAGCGCCGCCACCGAGGTCGTCGACGGGCTGGTCGAGCGGCGCGGCTGGCGGATCAACGTCGACCATCCCGCGTACGCCAACCTGGTGGAGGTGGTGGCCGGCCTCAGCGGCGCCGTCGGGGAGGGCCTGCTCGCCAACGTCGACCGCTACGCCGAGGCGGCCGAGGTGGTGGCGAAGGAAGACCTGGCCCTGGTCGCCCAACAGACCGACGTCGACGCGGCCGTGGAGACAGCCATCGTCGGCACGGTCGCCGGCGACCTGCTGCTAGCCGCCCTGCGCCGGGCAGCCCAGGTCAACGAGTCGGGCCGGGTCTTCGGCCCCACCTGACTACGGCCGACCACGCCCTACAGCTGCCTTCGGCCCGGCCAGCCTGTGGCTAGCCATCCTGCGTCGGGCGGCACGGGTCGACGAGTCCGGCCAACCCGCCCCACGGCGGGGCGCCCGAAGACGGCCATCCGGCCTTGGGTCGCCGGCCGGTCACCTGCCACGCGGGGGCGGGCGGCCGGGTGTCAGAGGCGGTCGAGGATGTAGTCGATGGAGGTGGTGAGGGCCTCTACGTCGGCCGGGTCGATGGCGGGGAACATGCCGATGCGCAGCTGGTTGCGGCCCAGCTTGCGGTACGGCTCGGTGTCCACGATGCCGTTGGCCCGCAGGGTGGCGGCCAGCATCTTGGTGTTCACGCCCTCGATGAAGTCGATCGTGCCGACGACGTTGGACCGCTGCGCCGGGTTGCTCACGAACGGCTCGGCGACCGGGGTCTTCTCCGCCCAGCTGTACAGGTGGGCCGCCGAGCGCGCGCTGCGCTCCGTTGCCCAGGTGAGCCCGCCGTGCTCGTTGAGCCAGCCGAGCTGGTCGGCGAGCAGGAACAGGGTGGCGACCGCCGGGGTGTTGTACGTCTGGTCCTTCGCCGAGTTGTCCACGGCGGTGGCGAGGTCGAGGAACGTCGGGATGTACCTGCCGGACGCCTTCACCTCCTGCACCCGCTCGAGCGCGGCCGGCGACATCGCCGCGATCCACAGCCCGCCGTCGGAGGCGAAGCACTTCTGCGGGGCGAAGTAGTAGACGTCGAACTCGCTCGGGTCGACCACGAGGCCGCCGGCGCCGCTGGTGGCGTCGACCACGATCAGCGAGTCGTCGTTCGCGCCAGGGATGCGCATTACCGGCATCGCGACGCCGGTCGACGTCTCGTTGTGGGTCAGCGCGTAGACGTCCACGTCGCCGGTCGCGTGCGGGGTCGGGTGGGTGCCGGGGTCGGACTGCACCAGCTCGGGCTCCTCCAGCCACGGCGCGGCCTTGGTCGCCGCCGCGAACTTGCTGGAGAACTCGCCGAAGACGCAGTGCTGCGAGCGGTTCCTGACCAGGCTGAACGCCGCGATGTCCCAGAACGCGGTGGAACCGCCGTTGCCGAGGACCACCTGGTAGTCGTCGGGCAGGCCGAAGAGCTCCTGGACGCCTTCCTTGACCTGCTTGACCAGCCACTTGATCGGCGCCTGCCGGTGCGAGGTGCCGAGCAGCCGGGTTCCGGTGTCGGCGAGAGCTGCCACGGCGGCCGGTCGCACCTTGGACGGTCCACAGCCGAAGCGGCCGTCCGCAGGTAGCAGGCCGGAGGGAACGGTGATGGGGGAATTCGCTTCTTCAGCCACGTCTCGAGGCTATCGGGTAGCACAGCGTGATCAATAGAGCCCCGAGAGTAACTTTTCGTGAGTGTCGCGGGTACGCCACGGCCGCGCCGCGGCGTACCCTTGGCAGTCGAGTCCGGTTACCCGGCGATGATCTTGTCGTAGCCGGTGACGGCGGTGGCCGGCCGTTCCTGCGGGCCCATGTACCGCGCGGCCGGGCGGATCAGCCGGCCGGTCTTCTTCTCCTCCAGGATGTGCGCGCTCCAGCCGGCGGTGCGGGCGGAGGTGAACATCGCGGTGAACTTGTCCGGCGGCACGCCGGCGAAGTCGAGCACGATGGCGGCCCAGAACTCCACGTTGGTCTCGAGCACCCGGTCCGGCCGGCGTGCCCGCAGCTCGGCAAGCGCGGCCTGCTCGAGCGCCGCGGCCACCTCGTAGCGCTCCGCACCGAGCTCCTGTGCCGTACGCCGCAGCACCCGCGCCCGCGGGTCCTCGGCGCGGTAGACGCGGTGCCCGAAGCCCATCAGCCGGCCGCCGGAGTCGAGCTCCTGCTTCACGTACGCGGTCGCGTCGCCGAGCCGCTCGACCTCCTCGATCATGTGCAGCACGCGTGCCGGTGCGCCGCCGTGCAGCGGGCCGGACATCGCGCCGACCGCACCGGACAGCGCGGCCGCGACGTCCGCGCCGGTGGACGCGATCACCCTGGAGGTGAACGTGGACGCGTTCATGCCGTGCTCGGCCGCCGAGACGAGGTAAGCGTCGACCGCCTGCACCTGCTCAGGCGTCGGCTCGCCGAGCCAGCGGATCATGAACCGCTCGGTGATGGTCCTGGCCTTGTCCACCTCGCTCTGCGGCACCATCGGCAGGTCCTGGCCGCGCATCGACTGGGCGATGAACGACAGCGCGGTGACCGCGACCCTGGCGAGGTCGTCGCGGGCCTGTTCCGGCGTGATGTCGTAGAGCTGCTGCAGTCCCCAGACCGGCGCGAGCATGGCGAGTGCGGACTGCACGTCGACGCGGACGTCGCCGGAGTGCACCGGCAGCGGGAACGGCTCCGCAGGCGGCAGGCCGGGCGCGAACTCGCCGTCCACCAACAGCCCCCAGACGTGGCCGAAGGTGACCTTGCCGGCGAGGTCCTCGATGTCGACGCCGCGGTACCTGAGGGCGCCACCTTCCTTGTCGGGCTCCGCGATCTGCGTTTCGAACGCGACTACGCCCTCGAGGCCCGGTTTGAAGTCGGACATGCACTGCTCCCGTCTGCCTGGCCGCGGATAGCGGCCACCACGATCGGACCACCCGCCTGAGGTGGTTCACCATTCGAGAGCTGACATTCAACCCCTGGTCGCTGGTCAGGTGCCAGTCGGGGCGGTGTCCGACACATCACACTACGGGCGGCTCCGCTCGTGGCACCATCGCCGTGTGAACACTCCAGAACCCGCGCGGCCGCAGTCCGATCCCGCGTCGCTGCGCCGTGCGTACGCCGCCGCGGGGCTGGCCGAGACCGAGCTGGCGCCCGACCCGATGACCCAGTTCGACCGGTGGTTCGCGGACGCCACGGCGGCCCGCGAGGTGCTGGCGGAGCCGAACGCCATGGTGGTCGCCACCGCCGACGAGGACGGCCGGCCGAGCTCCCGTACGGTGCTGATGAAGGGGTACGACGAGCACGGGTTCGTGTTCTACACGAACTACCGCTCCCGCAAGGGCCGCGAGCTCGCCGCCAACCCGCGGGCGAGCGCGACGTTCCCGTGGATCCACCTGGAGCGGCAGGTGATCGTGTGCGGTGACGTGGAGCAGGTCACCCGCGAGGAGAGCGCGGCCTACTTCGCCGTACGCCCGCGCGGCTCGCAGCTCGGCGCCTGGGCGAGCGAGGAGCAGTCCGCGCCCGTCGCGTCCAGGGACGTACTCGAGGACCGGTACGAACGGCTGCAGCACCGTTGGCCGGAGGACGTCGAGGTGCCGCTGCCGGACTTCTGGGGCGGCTTCCGGATCCGGCCGCTGACGGTGGAGTTCTGGCAGGGCCGCGGCGACCGGATGCACGACCGGCTGCGCTACACGAGGACGGACGGCGGCTGGCGGGTCGAGCGCCTCAACCCGTGACCGCGAAGCGGGCCGGGTCGACGGTGACCCAGACCGACTGGGCACGGCCGAGCACCCGGCCGTCGGCGTCGTAGAGGGCGGATACGGTACGGATCTTGCGGCCCTCGCGGCTCACCACGGCCGCGACCGCCACGCACCGGTCGCCGGCGTACGGCGCCTCGTCCACGATGCCGGTCATGGTGCCGAGCAGCGCCGGCTCGCCCGGCATGTCCCACGCCCAGCCGGACGTGCAGTCGAGCACCGTCCAGGCGAACTCCGCGCCGATGACCGGCACCTCCGCGCCCGCCGGCAGCAGCGAGTCGTCCGGCTGCCAGGCGGCGGCCACCCGGCCGTCGCCGAGCCGACCGATCGCCAGCCGCAGGCCGTCGCCAGGGGCGCGCTCGCCGCCGCAGCCGAAGCAGGTGGGCATCGGGTGCGTGGTGAACCCCGGGTAGCGCTCGCCGGCCGCGAGCGCCTCCTCGTACGGCACCGGCTCAGGCGGGTCGACGTCCAGCGAGCCTGGTGCCGCCTCCGCGAGCACCGTCTCGTCCTGCCGGAGGGTGGCCCGCGGCCCGGCCACGTCCACGGTGAGCGCCGCGTCGAGCGGGATCGGTGCGCGCAGCACCGTGGTGACGGCGCGCGGCTCGACGCCGTGCGGTGCGGTGTCGGCAGCTCAGTCACCCCCACGTACGTCGCGACCCGGCTCGCCACGTAGCCGCCGTTGCCGGACCCCGGCGGACCGCAGAACCTGGCCGGCACGACGAGCGTCTCGCGCGTACGGTGACCGCTGGAAGTCGAGGAGGCCGGGGGCGCTGGGTCGTCGAGCATGGCCACGACCGTACCCAACGCCGGGCCGGTGTGAAGGAGGCTGTCGTGCGAGGTGTGTATCTGCCCGGTCAGCGCCGGGTGGTCGTCCGCGAGGACCTGCCCGACCCGGAGCCCGGCCACGGCCAGGTGCTGCTGCGGATGCGCGCCTCGACCATCTGTGGCAGCGACCTGCGGGCGATCTACCGGGAGCACCTCGGTACGGGTCCGGAGGCGTACCAGGACGTGGTCGCCGGGCACGAGCCGAGCGGCGAGGTCGTGGTGGTCGGCCCGGGGTGCGTGCGGCTGGCGCCAGGCGACCGGGTCGCCGTCTACCACATCGCCGGCTGTGGCCAGTGCCGCGACTGCCAGGACGGGTACTTCATCAGCTGCACCTCGCCGCGGCGGGCCGCGTACGGCTGGCAGCGCGACGGCGGCCACGCCGACCTGATGGTCGCCGAGGAGGACACCTGCATCGTGCTGCCCGACTCGCTGAGCTACCTGGACGGCGCCTGCGTGGCCTGCGGCTTCGGCACCGCGTACCAGGCGCTGTTGCGTGCGAAGCCGTCCGGCAGGGACGACCTGTTGGTCACCGGCCTCGGTCCGGTCGGCCTCGCGGTGGCCATCCTTGGGGCGGCCTTCGGCGTGTCCGGCGTGGTGGGCGTGGACCCGTCGCCGCAGCGCCGGCAGCTCGCGCTCGACCTCGGGCTGGTCGAGCAGGCGGTGCCGACCGCCGACGAGCTGGCCGGCGGCTTCTCGGTGACGGTCGACTGCTCGGGCTCGTCGGCGGGCCGGCTGGACGCCGTGCGCAGCACCGCGCGGTGGGGCAGGTGCGTGCTGGTCGGCGAGGGTGGCGCGTTCGACGTGCCGGCGAGCCCGCTGCTGATCCACCCGCAGCTGACGGTGATGGGCTCCTGGGTGACCAGCGTCGGGCGGATGCACGACCTGGTCGGGCTGCTGCACCGGCGGGGGCTGCGCCCGGAACGGATCGTGACGCACCGCTTCCCGCTGGCTGCGGCGGCGGAGGCGTACGAGATCGCCGACGCCGGCGCCGCCGGCAAGGTCGCGGTGGTGTTCGACGAGGTCAGCGCCTAAAAAGGGGTTCGTCGGCGGATAACAAGAGCATCACCTTGCCGGGGCCGGTGTGGACTCCCCGTAAGCGAGCAGATACATTGCGGTTCGTGCGCTGCACCCGGTGACCGTGCCTTCCCCGGCCGGTGGCAGCGCGTGCCGCCCCGTAATGCCCCGTTCAGGAGATCGATTGAAGACCCGCCTGAACCGGTCGTCCCTCGCGACCGGTGTCGTAGGTCACGCGTGCGCACGGAGTCGTGTCTCGCGCATCGCCGCGGTCGCGGCCGCAGCCATCCTGACGGCGACCGCTCTCGCCGGCTGCGGGTCCGACGACGGCAAATCGGCCGAGCCGAAGAACGCGTCCACGACCGCGAAGGCGTCGGCGAAGGCTAAGCCGAAGAAGATCAAGACCTCGTCGACGTTCACCACGATCGCCGGCCTGCCGCGCGACAACTCGATGAAGGAGACCGACGGCAAGGTCGTACACCCCAAGAAGAAGACGAAGATCTACGACAACCCACGTGGCTCTGTCGTGGCTCGCTTGCCCGTCAAGGAACTCGGCAATCTCACCTGGGTTCCGGTGGTGGACGAGCGTTCTGGTTGGCTCAGGATCCTGCTGCCCTCGAAGCCGAACGGCTCGACCGGCTGGATCAAGTCCACCAACCAGCTGCAGGTCGCACGCTCCATGCATGTGATCAAGATCGATGTGGCTGCCCGCACGCTGACCTTGCTGAAGAACGGTTCCGAGGTCGGCAGCTGGGACGTCGCTGTCGGTACGAAGAAGACACCCACACCGCGGGTGCGCACCTACCTGATGGCCTCGATCATCGATCAGAAGCAGCGCAAGTACACACCGATCGTGCTCCCGCTCGGAGCACATTCCGACACGCTGGACACGTTCGGTGGCGGCCCTGGCACGGTCGCGATTCATGGTTGGTCCACTGACTCATCGGTCTTTGGACAGGCCGTATCGAACGGGTGCGTCCGCGTTCCAGCTGACGCACTGACAGAACTCCGTTCGGTACCGCTCGGCTCGCTGGTACTCATCCGGTGAGCAGACCCCCCGAGAAAGAAACGGTACGAGGAGGCCACACCCTGATGGCATGGAAGAAGATCGCTGGAGCAGGCGTCGCCGCAACTGTCGGCGTCGGCATGCTCATCGCAGCGGTCAACCCGGCGAACGCTGCTGGTCACTACCCGGAGAACGCGTTCGCGCTGCAGGTGCAGGCGTTGGGGAAGGACGTACTCGCCGCAATGCCCTACGTCGAGTCGCCGAGCGGTGACTTGGTGAAGGAGCGGCTGGTTTCCATCCCGGCGCGCGACAACAACCCGACGCTGTCGCTCCCCGTGTCCGACGACGCCCCGATGGACGTGAACGTCCTCGAGGCGATCGCCGAGGCGAACCACGCGGAGTCCCGGGTTGCCAGCCTGAACCTCGGTGGTGAGGGCGGCCTCATCACCGCAGATGTGATCTCGGCCAAGTGTGAGAAGGCGGCCGGTTCGACGACGATCGCGGACCTGAACATCGCCGGCGACACCGTGGCCGGCACCGTGGACGCCCCCGCGCCGAACACCAAGATCGGTGTGCCCGGGCTCCTGGAGATCACCCTGAACGAGCAGATCAGCAACGACGACGGCAGCCTCACGGTGAACGCCGTGCACGTCGAGGTGGCTCCCGGCCTGACGGCGAGCCAGGTCAACGAGCTGGTCGCGTCGCTCGACGCGGCGGGTGGCCTCAGCGCGGGCGCCGGTCTGACCGGCCTGGGCGAGCTGGACCTGAGCAACGTGCTCGCCAGTGAGCAGACCGAGGGCTCGCTCGTCGACGTGGTCGTGGCCAGTGCCACCTGCGGTGACACCCCGGCCGACGACGGCGACGACGATGACGACGACGACGGCGACGACGGTGGTGACGACGGCGACAACGGCGGCTCGGCCCCGACGCCCACTCCCGTGCCGACCAACCACGCAGTGACCGGCTAGCAGCACCGGACACTGGCAGTAATCACCCCTGCGATGGCCCGCGGCCGCCGATGGCGGCCGCGGGCCATCGCCTTTCTGGGGGCCGGCCGTCCAGGGCGCGTCCTGGTGTCGGGCGGCGCAGGTACCATGCCTGTGTGACTGCGCATGGTCTTATCGACACGACGGAGATGTACCTCAAGGCAATCTTCGAGTTGACCGAAGAGGGCATCGTTCCGTTGCGCGCGCGGATCGCCGAGCGGCTCAACCAGAGCGGACCCACGGTCAGCCAGACGGTCGCGCGGATGGAGCGCGACGGCCTGGTGAAGGTGGAAGGCGACCGGCACCTGGAGTTCTCGCCGCGCGGCCACCAGTACGCGATGCAGGTCATGCGCAAGCACCGGCTGGCCGAGGTGCTGCTGCTCGACGTGCTCGGCCTCGACTGGGAGCACGTACACGTCGAGGCTTGCCGGTGGGAGCACGTGATGTCCGACGACGTGGAGCGGCGCATCGTCGCGCTCTGCGACAAGCCGCGGCTGTGCCCGCACGGCAACCCGATCCCCGGGCTGGACGAGCTCGACGTGCCGCTCGAGCAGGCGCCCGCAGCCGAGCTGCGCACGGCCCGCGAGGTCGCGCGTCCCGGCGTGAGCACGAAGGCCGTGATCAGGCGAATCAGCGAACGCGTCCAGGACGACGTCCAGTTCATGCGCGAGCTACACGACGCCGGCGTCGCCCCGAGCGCCGAAGTAACCCTCACCGCCCGCAGCGACGACACGGTAGAGCTGGCGATCGGCGTCAGCACCCTGGTGCTGGACGGCGCCAAGCCAGACGCCCTCTTCGTCGCCTCCTGACGCTCGCCCGGTCCCGGCTGGCTGCGCACAGCCCCAGCCCGGATGCTGTGTCCTTCTCGCCTCCTGACCTGATCCGGCCGGCACGCGCGTCGCCGCCGGCCGCTGCGTCGCATAGGCCCGGGCCCGCCACCACCCGGTTGCGCGGTCCTGGGCATGGGCATGGGCCTGAGTCTGTGGCGCGCGAAGCTGGCGCCGGCCGGAGGGTCGCTGTGTCTTCGCCGCTTCCTGACACCACCGGCTGGCTGCGTTGGCCGCTGCTCGGGCGTTGGCCCGGCGCGGGCGTAGGTACCAGCCTTGCGGTGCGTAGCCGCCGCCCGTCGGTTGCCTTCTCGCACACCTGACACCCGCCCCGGGCCGCCATTCGCCGGCTGGTTGGCGTGCGGCGGCGAGCCGGGATGCCGGGAACCCGACGCCGGTCAGTCGGTGGGGTCGACGGCTGCTGCGATGAGTTGGCGGGTGTCCGCGAGCAGGGTGTCCGGGTGCACCGGCTGGTTGGTGACGGCGGACAGGAAGGTGGGCAGCCCGGGGAGCGGGTAGCCGTCGTCGGCGCGTACGTGGCGGGCCAGCGCTCGCTCCTCCGGGGGCAGCGCCTCGTCGTCGATGCGGGCCCTGGTCTCCTCCCAGGCCTCCAGCACCTCGGTGCGGTTCGGTACGCCGAAGCCGTGCCCGACCGGTGCGGCATGCCGCAGGCCGACCAGCGGGCTGCCGCCGAGCCTGCGGGCCACCCGCACCCGGGTGCGCAGCGTGGCACGCAGCTGCTCCGGCAGTCGGGTACGTACGGTGCAGTCGGCCTGGCAGTAGCCGGCGCACGCGGCGAGGGCGTCCGCGACGTGCGAGTGGTGTCGGTCCAGGTAGCTCTGCCACTCCGCCATCGGCCGGTCGGCGACGTCGACGGCGATGCGGGCGGCCTTTCGCTCCGGGCCGCCGTGCTGGCACTGCCTGGTGTCGGTCGCCCACAGGCTGGACTCGCCGAGTACGTGCGCACGCAGCCGCGCCGGGTCGGCGGCGTGGCCGAGCATGGGCTCCCAGATCAGCAGCGGCAGGTACTCGTTCACGATGTGGGTGACGGAGAGCGTGTGCGACATGTCGCCGCGTTCCCACCGCACCGCGATGACCTCGAGCATCAGCGTGAACGCGGGCAGCAGCGACGCCAGCGCGCCGCGCTCGTACGCGTCCGGGCGCTGCGGCATCCAGGAACGGCACGCCCGGTCGGCCAGTGCCGCGGGCACGCCGGGGAAGTGGTCGAAGTCCTCGGCGTCGAGGTCGAGCAGCCGGCCGCCGAACTCGCACAAGTGCACGACCCGGTCCCGCCGTTCGGGGTCCAGGTGCCCGAACAGTCGTGCGGCAGCGGCGATCTCGCCGAACGCGTACCTGTCCACCAGGCTCCGGACGAGGTCGCGCGCGTCCGGCGGTCTCGCGTCAGCTGCGCCCACGCCGGCCTCCGTCCGGTTCGCCGCCCAGGTGTCCCATATCCCGGTCACAGTAGCCGAGTGCATGTCCGTCAGATCGGGACGGATCGCCTACCTGCGGGAAGATCAACTGGCCTAGGCCTGCGGCGTCTGAAGAGGTGTGCGATGTTAACGTATCGGCAAAACTGGCGGCTGGAACGCCCATGCCGATCCGCCGCCACCGGTGCCGAGAAAGTCGATGCGGATGCGCCCGCCGTGGAGCTCGCCCGCCGCGACGGTAGATGGGGCAGAGAGGGTGTCGGAACCGGTGAAACGCCGGTGCCAAGCTGAATGACTGGCCGACTACGGTCCGCTATGTGAGATGGCAGGAGCGGGCCGCGGTCGGGTAAGCGGGTGAAGGAGTGGTGTGATGCGCTGGGTCATCGGCTTGGCGGCGCCACTCGTGGCGTTCTGGCTGTTGCTCTCCGGGCACTACACCGTGCTGCTCCTCACCCTCGGCGTCGTCTCCATCGTGCTGACCGTCTGGGTCGTCTCCCGGATGGAGCGTGCCGAGGTGCACATCCCCGTACGGATGGCGCTGCGGCTGCCGCTGTACTGCCTGTGGCTCGGCGGCCAGATCCTGCTGTCCGCCCTGAAGGTCCTCGGCCAGGTGTGGTCGCCGCGCCTGGCGCCGAAACCGCGGGTGGACGTGACGCCGGTCGACGGCATCCCGGAGCTGTCCCAGGCCATCTACGCGAACTCGATCACGTTGACACCCGGGACGCTGTCGCTGGAAGTCGACGACCGCGGGATCGAGGTGCACGCCCTCCGCTCGACGGACCTCGACGACTTGCAGGCTGGCAGCATGCTGCGCCGGGTGAAGCCGCTGGAGGGGCGTTGATGTACGTCGCGGCGATGGTCGCCCTGCTCGTCACCATGGGGCTGGCGTTGGCGAGGTCGTTCCTCGGGCCGATTCTCTACGACCGCATCCTGGCCATCAACATGTTCGGTACGAAGACCGTGCTGTTCATCGCGGTCGTCGGGTTCCTCGCCGGCCGCCCGCAGTTCCTCGACATCGCGCTGTTCTACGCGCTGGTGAACTTCGTAGGCACGATCGCCGTGTTGCGTCTCACGCACTACGACGAGCTCGACGTCATGCCGGGCGAGGGACCGCAGTGACCGCACCGCAGATCCTCGACGTCGCCACCGGTGTGCTGCTGGCCATCGGCTGTGTCTTCGTGGTCTCCGGCGGGCTCGGCGTGCTGCGGATGCCGGACTTCTACACCAGGATCCACGCCGCCGGCCTCACCGACTCCGCCGGCGCCACCTTCATCCTGCTCGGGCTGCTGCTGCAGGCGCCCGACTGGGGCGTCGGTGTGCGGCTGGTGCTGATCGTGTTGTTCATGCTGTTGACCGGCCCGACAGCGACCCACGTGCTCGCGCAGGCGGGGCGGAAGGACAACGTGCACATCTGGCACGCGGGGGAGAAGCGGCGCTGATGGCGACATTCGAACTGATCAACATCGCCCTGCTCGGCATCCTCGTAGCGACGGCGATCGTCATCACCCGGATGCGCGCGCTCTACGGGGCGGTCATGCTCGCCGCGTTGTTCAGCCTGGTGTCGGCGAGCATGTTCGTGCTGCTCGACGCGGTCGACGTGGCGTTCACCGAGGCCGCCGTGGGCGCGGGCATCAGCACCGTGCTGTTCCTCACCACCCTCGCCATCACCCGGTCGCGGGAGGCGCAGACGCCGCGCCGGCGGGTGCTGCCGGCCAGCCTCGGTGCGCTCTTCACCGGCGGCATGCTGCTGTACGCGAGCCAGGACCTGCCGGGCTTCGGCACGGCGGACTCCCCGGTGCAGGAGCACCCGATCACGCACACGTACCTGGAGGAGTCGCAGCACGAGATCGGAGTGCCGAACACGGTGACCTCGGTGCTGGCAAGCTACCGAGGCTTCGACACGCTGGGCGAGCTCGCGGTGATCTTCACCGCGGGCGTCGCGGTGCTGTTGATCCTCACCTACCTGCCCAGGCAGTCGGAGGAAGCCGAGCGCGCCGCGCTGTTGCTCACCGACTACCCGGTCCTGCGGGTGGTCAGCACGATCCTCATGCCGTTCATCCTGGTGTTCGCGTTCTACGTGCAGTTCCACGGCGACTACGGGCCTGGCGGCGGTTTCCAGGCCGGTGTCATCGTCGCCGCAGGGTTCGTGTTGTACGGGCTGGTCTTCGGGCTGGACAGCGGGCGGCGCGTCATGCCCAGGCGGGTGTTGCTCGCCCTCGTCCCGCTCGGGTTGCTGCTGTACGCGGGCGTCGGCGTGGTGAACATGCTGCTCGGTGGGTCGTTCCTCGAGTACGGCACGCTGAACCTACACCACCCGGAGGAGGGCCAGCACATCGGCATCCTGCTGATCGAGCTCGGTGTCGGCGTGACCGTGGCTGCCGTCCTCACGGTGGTGTTCTTCGCCTTCGCGGGTAGGAGAGTGCCGCGGTGATCCTCACGCACTACACCTACTGGCTCGTCTTCGGGTTGATGATCATCGGCCTCTACACGGTGCTCAGCCACGGCAACCTGGTGAAGAAGCTGATCGGGCTCAACCTGTTCCAGGCATCGGTCTTCTTGCTCTACATCAGCTTCGGCAAGGTCGTCGGCGGCACCGCACCGATCATCGAGAAGGGCTTCGAGGTCTACTCGAACCCGTTGCCGCACGTGCTGATCCTCACCGCGATCGTGGTCGGCGTGGCGACCACGGCGCTCGGTCTCGCGCTGGCCGTACGGATCTTCAACGCCTACGGGACGCTGGAAGAGGACGAGGCGATCGCCGCCGAGGAGTCCGACGGCGCGGCGGCGTCATGACCGCTCACCTCCCGGCACTTCAGGTGCTGCTGCCCCTGCTGTGTGCGCCAATGTGCGTGCTGGTCCGGCACCGCCTGGTCGCCTGGCTGTTCTTCCTGCTGGCCACCGTGAGCGCGCTCGCGTGTGCCGTGCTGCTTGCGGTCCGGGTGTCCGGCGGCAGGGAGCTGCACTACGCGATGGGCGGCTGGGAACCACCCGTCGGGATCGAGTACGTCATCGACGCGGCGAACGTCCCGGTGCTGATCCTGGTCTCCGGCATCGGCTTCGTGGTGGGGATCTACGCCAAGCGCAGCATCGAGGCGGAGATCGACCGTCACCGCATCCCGCTGGTGTACGCCTGCGCGTGCCTGACCTTCACCGGTCTGCTCGGTGTCACGGCGACAGGTGACGCCTTCAACGCGTTCGTCTTCTTCGAGATCGCGTCGCTCTCCTCGTACGCGCTGATCGCGATGGGACGGCGGCGCCGGGCGCTGCTGGCGGCGTTCAGGTACCTGATCATCGGCACCATCGGCGCGACCTTCCTGCTGATCGGCATCGGACTGGCGTACGCGGTCACCGGCACGCTGAACATGGCCGACCTCGCGGCCCGGCTGCCCGACGTCTACGGCAACCGTGCGCTGACCGCTGCGGTCGCGTTCACGTTCGTCGGCCTCTGCGTGAAGATGGCCGTCTTCCCGCTGCACGCGTGGCTGCCCGACGCCTACGCGGAGGCGCCCTCGGCGCTGAGCACGTTCTTCGCGGCGACCAGCACGAAGGTGGCGATCTACGCGTTCATGCGGTTCGCCTACACGGTCTTCGGCGTCACGCTGGTCTTCCGGATGCTGCCGGTGGACACCATCGGCATGGTCATCGGCAGCGCCGGCATGGTCATCGGCGCGGCGGTCGCCTGCTTCCAGAAGGACCTGAAGTACCTGCTGGCCTGGTCGAGTGTGGGCCAGATCGGTTACATCGTGGTCGGGTTCAGCTTGCACAGCGTCGGCGGTCTCACCGCCGCCTACCTGCACCTGGTCAACCACGGCGTGACGAAGGCGGCGCTGTTCGCCGTGGCCGGCATGTTGCTGCTGCGCCTGGGTTCGGTGCGGCTCAGTGCGCTCGCCGGGCTCGGCCGCCGGATGCCGTGGACGTTCGCCGCCATCGTGCTCGCCGGCCTCGGACTGGTCGGTGTGCCGCCGACCGCGGGCTTCGTGAGCAAGTGGGCGCTTGTGGTCGCGCTCGTGACCGACGGCAAATGGGTGCTCGTCGCGGTCGTGCTTGTGAGCTCGTTGCTCGCGCTGGTCTACGTCGGCCGCATCGTCGAGGTCTGCTGGTTCAGGGAGGCGCCGGCGACCGGACCGGTCGAGTCGCCGCCGGCGTCGATGGTGGCGGCCACCTGGCTGTTGGTGCTCGCATCCCTGTACCTGGGCATCGACCCGGCGCGGCTGGACAGCCTTGCGGAGGGCGCTGCCAGGGCGCTGCTCGGGGGTGCGTCATGACCGCCCAGCTCGGCTGGCTGACGCCCGAGCACGCCGCTGTGCTCCCCACCACTGTTGCGCTGCCGGTCGTTGCGGCGTTCGTCGTGCTCCTTCTGCGCAACAAGCCGAATGTCCGCGAACTGGTGTCGCTCGTCGCGGGCGTCGCCGTCGCTGCGCTCGTGGTGAGCCTGTGGCCGGTGGTCGGTGACGACCTGCAGTTCGAGATGTGGACGTGGCTGCCCGGGCTGTCGCTGGCTTTCCGGTTGGAACCACTCGGCTTGCTGTTCGCGACGGTCGCCGGCGTGCTGTGGCCGGTGACCACGCTGTACTCGATCGGCTACATGCGCGGCAACAGGGAGCAGCGGCAGGCCCGCTTCTACTGCTTCTTCGCGCTGGCGATCGCCGCGGCACTGTGGATCGCGTTCTCCGCGAACCTGGTGACGCTGTTCATCGGCTACGAGATGCTGACCTTGGCGACCTGGCCACTGGTCACCCATCACGATGACGAGAAGGCCAAGCGCGGTGGCCGGGTCTACCTGGTCATCCTGCTGACCACGTCGATCTGCCTGCTGCTGCCGGCGATCATCTGGACCTGGTTGATCGCCGGCACCACCGACTTCGTCGAAGGCGGCATCCTGCGGGCCCGCGCCGGCCCGGGGATCATGACGGTCCTCGTCTTCCTGTACGCGTTCGGCATCGGCAAGGCCGCGTTGATGCCGTTCCACTGGTGGCTGCCCTCGGCCATGGTGGCGCCTACGCCGGTCTCCGCGTTGCTGCACGCGGTCGCCGTGGTCAAGGCCGGCGTGTTCGCGGTGCTGAAGATCGTCATCTACATCTTCGGCATCGACGCGCTGCGCAGCGCCGACGCGGCGACGCCGATGATGTGGGTGACGGCGTTCACGTTGCTCGTCGCAGGGCTCGTGGCCATCACGAGGGACAACCTGAAGGCGCGGTTGGCGTACTCGACGGTGAGCCAGCTCGCGTACATAGTGCTGGCGGCGATGCTCGCGAACGACGTCGCCGCCGCAGGCGGGGCGTTGCACATCGTCACGCACGCGGTCGGCAAGATCACGCTCTTCTTCTGTGCCGGCGCTATCCATACGGCTGCGCACAAGACGAAGGTCAGCGAGCTGGACGGGCTCGGCCGGGCGATGCCGTGGACGTTCGGCGCGTTCTTCATCGCCTCGGTGTCCATCGTCGGGCTGCCGCCGCTCGGCGGCACCTGGAGCAAGTGGTTGCTGTTGCTCGGTGCTGCGAAGGACATCCAGCCGGTGATGGTGATCCTGCTGCTGCTCGGCTCGCTGCTGGCTCTGGCGTACCTGATGCCGATCCCGATCCGGGCGTTCTTCCGGCCGCCGCCGCAGCCGTTGCACCACGGCGAGGCGCCGGTCGCGTGTGTGGTGCCGCTGGTCCTCACCGCGCTCGCCGGCGTCGCGCTGTTCTTCTTCCCGGACGCGTTGATCGCGCCCATCTCCGAGGTCTTGGGGGCGCCATGAAGGATGACCACCGCTGGCTCGACGAGCCGCGCAACGTGACGCGTATCGTCTACGCGCTGTTCATCGTGTGTGGACTGCTGCTCGCCGCCGACCTGTTCTACGACAAGCATCCCCATTTCTCTGCGGAGGGCTGGTTCGGGTTCTACGGGGTGTTCGGCTTCGTAGGCAGCTTCCTGCTGGTGCTGACGGCCAAGGAGCTGCGCCGGGTGCTGCGCAGGGACGAGGACTACTACGACCCGAAGGTAGAGCACGACCAGAAAGAACAGGCGCGCGATGACGAGTAATCCCGCGCTCCTGCTCATCCTCGGAGCCATCCCCGTGCCGCTGCTGCGGCGCTGGCTCCGCGGTGCGTGGATGCTCGTGCTCCCTGTCGCCGGCATGGCGTTGCTCTGGACGCTGCCGGAGGGGAGCGCGGGCGAGCTCGAGCTGCTCGGGATGACGTTGGAACCCCTGCGGGTGGACGCGCTCGGCCGCGTCTTCGCGACGGTCTTCCTCATCGCCGCACTGTTGTGCGTGATCTACTCGCTGCACGTCCGTGACACGGTGCAGCAGGTGTCCACGTTGGTGTACGCGGGCTCCGCGGTCGGTGGTGCACTCGCCGGCGACATGGTCACCATGTTCGTGTTCTGGGAGCTCGCCGGGCTCTCGTCGGTCTTCCTCATCTGGGCGCGGCGCAACGAACGCAGCTTCCGCGCGGGCGTCAGGTACCTCGCCGCGCAGGTGTTGTCCGGGCTGTTGATGCTCGCCGGCATCATCGTGCGGCTCAACGCCGGCTACGACCTGCAGTTCGACGCCATCGGTGTCGACAACACCGGCGGCGTGCTGATCCTGCTTGCGATCGGGATCAAGTGCGCGTTCCCCGTGCTGCACTCGTGGCTGCAGGACACGTACCCGGAGGCCACGGTCATCGGCACCGTGGTGCTTTCCGCGTTCACCACCAAGTTCGCGATCTACGCGCTGGCCCGTGGTTTCCCGGGCACCGAGCTGCTCATCGTGGTCGGCGCGATCATGACCTGCTTCCCGATCTTCTTCGCGGTGATCGAGAACGACCTGCGACGCGTGCTCGCGTACAGCATGATCAACCAGCTCGGCTTCATGGTCGTCGGCGTCGGCATGGGTGGCGCGCTGGGCATCAACGGCGCCGCGGCACACGCCTTTGCTGACGTCATCTTCAAGGGTCTGCTCTTCATGAGCATGGGTGCGGTGCTGCTACGCACCGGAACGGTGAAGGGTTCGGAGCTAGGCGGTCTCTACAAGTCCATGCCCCAGACGACCGTGCTGTGCATGATCGGTGCGGCGTCGATCTCCGCGTTCCCGCTCTTCTCCGGGTTCGCGACCAAGTCGATGATCATGCAGGCGGTGGCCGAGGACCACCGCACGGTCATCTGGGGGCTGCTGCTGTTCGCCTCGGCCGGTGTCTTCCACCACGCCGGTATCAAGATCCCGTTCTTCGCGTTCTTCGCGCACGACCGCGGCTACCGCGTCGACGAAGCGCCGATCAACATGCGCGTCGCCATGGGCATCGCGGCACTCATCTGCATCGGCATCGGTGTGGCACCCGACCTGCTGTACGGCATCCTGCCGTACCCGGTCGACTACGTGCCCTACACGACGGCGCACGTCGTCAACCAGCTCCAGCTGCTCGTGCTCGCGTCACTCGCGTTCACCGTCCTCATGCGCACCGGCCTGTACCCACCGGAGCTGCGCTCGGTGAACCTGGACGCGGACGCGGTCTACCGGAAGCTGTGGCCGGCGGCCTGGCGGGGCTCCGTGCGCGGCGTGGCGTGGGCCCGTGACCGGCTCGCCGTCAGCCTGGTGCCGGTAGCGAAACGCACCGTCGTCGCGTTGGCCCGGCCGCTGCACTCCGGCGGAGTGCTCAACAGTGCATGGTCGACGAGCGCGATGGTGTGGTTGGTCGTGCTGTTGCTCGGCTTGGTGCTGTTGGCTTCGTTCCTGCGTTCGGTAGTGGGCTAGCTTCCTGGAGGTTCCGGTGCCACATTTCGATCTCGGTCTGGACGAGCTCCGTGCGTACCGGTCGAAGGTCGAGCGACCGGGCGATTTCGACGCGTTCTGGAGCGCTTCGTTGCAATCGGTGCGCGGCCACCCGATCGACGTCTCGTGGACGCCGCACGACACCGGCCTGCGGTTGCTTGACACCTTCGACGTGCGGTTCGCCGGCTGGGACGGCCAGCCGGTGCACGGGTGGCTGCACGTGCCGGCAGGTGCAGCTGTGCCGTTGCCCGTCGTGGTGCAGTACATCGGTTACGGCAGCGGCCGTGGCCTCGCCCACCAGAACACGTTGTGGGCGCAGGCGGGCTACGCGCACTTCGTGATGGACACCAGGGGACAGGGCAGTGCCGGCACGCCGGGCGACACCGGCGACCCCGAGCCGTCGGGCGCGAACGCCCACCATCCCGGCTTCATGACGCGCGGCATCCTCGACCGGGAGACGTACTACTACCGCAGGGTCTTCGTCGACGCCGTCCGTGCGGTCGATGCCGTGGGCGAGCACCCTGCGGTGGACGTCGCGAACGTAGTGGTCACCGGTGGCAGTCAGGGCGGCGGCATCACGCTGGCCGTGGCCGCCCTGCGCAACGACGTGCGGGCGGCGCTGCCCGACGTACCGTTCCTCTGCGACTTCCGCCGTGCCGTCGAGCTCGTCGACAGCGACCCGTACGCCGAGATCCGCCGCTACCTGAAGGTGCACCGTGACCACGTCGACCGGGTCTTCCGCACACTGGCGTACTTCGACGGCGTCAACCTGGCGCCCGCCGCGACCGCACCGGCGTTGTTCTCCGTCGGCCTGATGGACGAGATCTGCCCGCCGTCGACAGTGTTCGCCGCCTACAACGCGTACGGTGGGCCGCGCGACATCGAGGTGTACCCGTACAACGAGCACGAGGGTGGCGAAGCCTTCCACGAGGTGAAGAAGCTCGCCTTCGTGCGCGAGGTGCTCGGCCGCTAGGACGCGTCGACCGTGTGGCCGGCGGCGCGCAGGGTGTCGACGGTTGCCGGCAGGTCGGCCGCGGCCACGAGCACGTAGTCGGTGTCGTACGTCGAGAGCGCGAAGATCGGGATGCCGGCGGCGGCCAGCGGGTCGGCGATCGCGGCGAGCACGCCGGTGAGCGTGAAGTCGAGCGGCCCGCGTACCCGCAGTGCGCGCCACCCTGCTTCCACCGTGCTTGCCGCCGGCGCCAGCGTCGCCGGGCACACGACGGACACCTCGTCCGCGGTGCGGGTGACGGAGTACAGCGCGGCAGGCGCCGGTGGCACCGCGACTGCCGCGTCCGCAGGCAGCCGGCACACCGCGAGCTCGTCCGCGAGCACGTCGAGCGTCACCGTCATCCGGTGGACCCGAGCCCGGCGGCGACGATGCGTGCTGCCGCGTGTAGGTCCGGCTGCGGGCCGTCGAACCGCCGTGAGTTCGCCTCGAACAGCATCACCGAGACGTACGTCTCCGCGGCGTCCCTGCGCCGGGACGGGTCGAGCGGCTTGCCCGAAGCGGCGTCGAGTACTGCCTCGGTGAGGTCGATGAGTCCCTTGGCCAGCCAGCGCAGGTGGCCCTGCACGTCCGGATGGGTGTCCACCTCACGCATCAGCACTGCGCGAAGCACGACCGACTCGTGGCGCCCGAGGTCGAGCCTGGTGGCGAGGCGTCGCAGCGACCCGGTGATGTCGCCGGGCTGGGCGAGTCCGTCCAGCTGACACAGCGGTGCCGCCGGCAGCCGTTCGCGAAGCAGGGTGAGCAGGATGTCGATCTTCTTGGGGAAGTAGTAGAACAGCAGGCCCTTGGGCGTGTGTGCCGCGTGCGCGATACGTGCCGTGGGTGTCGCGGCGAAGCCGCCGGCGGCGAACATCTCCTCGGCGGCGTCCAGGATGCGTTCCCGGGCAGCGATCTCGGCGGCCTTGTCCTTCTTCGCACGCTTCGCCGTGACCTTCATGCCGCCTCCGCCGCCGTGGGATGAGCGGGTCGGGGGCCAAGTGACCCACCGACCCGCGTGCTACCGGCCGATGATCGCGGCTGCCCGCGGTCATCCGCAAGCGGAGTCAGCCCTGAGGGACCGCCTTGTCGTGCGCCTTGCTGCTCGCCGGAACGGCCCACAGCCCGGCGACGACCGCGAGTGCGCCGGCGATCCAAGCGGTCCACGACATGGCGGTCGTGTCGCCGAAGTACAGCAGCGCCCAAGGCGAGATGAACACGAGGACGCCGAGCGCGGCGTGGATCCATTCCAACGCGACCAAGCCGGGAGCGGCCAGTGACCACAGGGCTGCGGCCGCGAGAAGGACACCGAAGATGACGAGCGACGTCGTCGCCATTGCCGTGGTCGGAGTCCAGATCGGTGACAGGATCGCGTACGCCCCGATCACCAGGGCGGCCCAGTCCTGCCAGCGTGTCCACTTACGCATGGAGATCTCACCCACTTCGTTTCAGAGGGGATCCGTCGATCTCCGGCGGATCACTACGCCTCCCAAGTTAGGCTTGATTGACCGCCCGGTCAAGTTAGTGTTGCACCTGCTGAGGCGGGGGTTCCCTGGACGGGTCAAGTGGTGAGCTCGCGCTCGAGCGGGGGTGCGGAAGCGCGGCGTGATGCGGGCGGGGCCGAGCCACGTCTGCAGCGCGCCGGCGGCCTCGTGCACGGCGTCGGTAGCGCTCGTCCCGACGTCGTCGAACAGCGCGTCGCGGTGCGGCCCGAGGAACCAGTCGCGTCCGGTCCAGCCCATCGCCGTGGGGTCGAGTGCGGGCAGCAGCGCGACCCACGGTGGCGGGGTGGCGACCTGGTCGACGTCGTCCGCGAGCAGGTAGCCGGTGCCGTTCGACAGCTCGACCTCGACGACGTCGAGCCCGGCGAGTGCTCGCCTGGTCTGGGTGAGGGTCCAGCCCGTCCACCACTTCAGGTCCGCCTCGGTGGCCGGCCCGTATGCCCACAGCCAGCGGCGTGCCAGTGTGCTGCGGGCCGCGTCGGTGTCGAGGTCGGGCAGCGGGCCGGTGGGCAGCCACGTGTCCGTCGACGCCCAGCGGTACTGCGTGCTCAGCCACGAGCCCCTTGGCCGGCCGCGGATGGCCTCGCCGTCGGCGGCGAGCAGGAACAGCACTCGGGTGGCCGCCCCCTGCTCGGCCTGCCACCTCCCGCTCCCGACCAGGATCTTGCGGCCCAGCTCGGGTACGTCCTCGGTCAGCTCCGAGGCGGTGGCCTCGCCGCGGGCACGCAGTGCGTCGAGGGTGTCGCGCTCGACGCGGCGCAACCAGCGCTGCGGTGACGTGGTGAAGCCGGTCTGTGCCACGAACTCAAGCAGCTTCGTACGTTCCTTCGCCGCGACAGCTTTCGTGCATGCGGCGTGGACGACCGGCACGAGGTCGGTGGGCGTGACGAACATCGTGCGGCGCATGCCGAGCATCCGGACCACAGAACGCTCGACGTACAGCGCCTGCTCGACGTCCTCGACGGCAGTGCCGTTGCCGCGGGCCCTGGCCGACAGGAACACCGACGCCGGGTCGGTGGCGTGCAGGGCGAGCACGGCCTCGGCCGCGTCGACCGGCGACCGGCCTGCCGTCTGCGGCGTGAGCCGGTGCCTTACGGCCAACCGTGCCCGGCGCTGCTCGTCGGTGATCGTCGGCGGCATCGGTCAGGCCAGGCGGGGGAGGACGTCGGCGGCGAGCCGCTCCAGCTGCTCGGCGTAGTCGAACAGCGGGTTGACGAGGATCAGCTCGGCGCCGGCTTCGCGCACCCGTTCAAGCTCCCGCACGCAGATGTCCGGCGGACCGACGACGGCGACCGGTGAGAGCCTCTTGCCGAACTCGCCGTAGACCGCGACCAGTGCGTCGTCCATCCGCTGCCTGGCCCGGTCGGCGTCGTCGTCGACCGCGATGTAGACGCGCTTCGCGATGCGGAACTCCGCCGGGTCGCGGTCGAACTCCGCGAGGTGGCGCCGGACGACCGGCACCTGCTCGACGAACTGGTCGGTGGTGGACGAGCCGGCGCCGAAGAACCCGTCGGCGAGGCGGGCGGTGCGCCGCAGGGCGTCCGGATGGCTGGCGCCGAACCAGACCGGCGGGTGCGGCTGCTGGAACGGCTTCGGCTCCATGCCGGCGTCGTCGAGCTGCCAGAACCGACCGTCGAACGTCACCCGCTCCTGCGTCCACAGCGCCTTCATCAGCCGCAGGCCCTCGGTCAGCCTGGCCACCCTGGTGCCAGGGTCGACCTCGTATGCGGAGTACTGCACCCGCGGCGCCCCGACGCCGAGGCCGGCCTCCAGCCGACCCCGGCTGAGCTGGTCGAGCGTGCTCAGCGTCTTCGCCAGGTGCACCGGGTTGTGCAGCGCAGCGACGTAGACCACGCAGCCCAGCCGGAGCCGCTCGGTGACGGCGGCCGCATGGCTCAGCACCTCGTTCGCCGCGAGGAACGGGGTGGCGCCGAGCACCTGCTCCATTGTCCACGCGCTGTCGAAGCCGAGCTCCTCCGCCCGGGTGAGGTAGGTGCGGAACGCGACCGGGTCGAAGGCGTTCGTGGTCGTCAGCTGCGGGATGGAGATGCCGAATCGCATGGGCTGCGCCTTCTGGTCGGAAGCATGATCACCCCTAGCTTGCCCCACGGGCGCAACCGCCCGCCGCGGTCGGTCATCGGCTCCCGGACGGTCGCCGCACTTGACAAGATCTTAGTTCCTAGATCATATAGGATCCATGAATCGTCAGGCGACGCCTCTGTCGCGCGACGCGTTGGCCGACCGGGTGTACGGCCTGCTGCGCTCGCGGATCATCGATCTGCAGCTCCCACCGGGCGAGCGGCTCAACATCGACCGCCTCGCGCAGGATGTCGGCGTCAGCCACACACCCCTGCGGGAGGCGTTGAACCGGCTGGCGTCTGAGCGGCTGGTGAGCGCGGAGCCGTACCGCGGGTTCACCGTCACTCCGCTGCTCGACGAGACGGGGCTGCGGCAGCTGCTCGACGGTCGCGAGGTCATCGAGTGCGGGGCGCTGGAGCGCGCAGCCGACCAGATCACCGCGGCCGAGCTGACGGAGCTCGACGCGATCACCGGACAGCTGGACGAGCTGGCCGCGGCCGACGAGCTCGACGTGCGCGAGTTCAACGAGCTGGATGCGCGGTTCCACCGGCTCACCGTCGCGGCCTGCAGGAACCCGTTCCTGCTGGACGCCTACGACGACCTGAAGGTGCACGCGCAGCTCGCCCGGCTGTACCAGGGGCGCTCGGTCGTGCAGGCCCGCCGCGCCAACGACGAGCACCGGCGCTTCCTGGAGGCGCTGCGCGGTGGTGACGTGGCCGGGCTGCTGGCCGCCGCGCGCGACCACATCAACGGCGTCTACCGCCGGCTCGCCAGCGAGGACACCGGGGAGGACGGATGACGGGCAACGCAGGCGACGCGGTCGTCGAGCTGCTCGCCGCCGCCGGCGTGCGGCGCTTCTACACCGTGCCTGGTGAGAGCTTCCTCGAACTGATCGACGCGGCGCACCGGCACCCGGACATCACGCTCGTCTCCACCAGGCACGAGTCCGGTGCCGCGTTCATGGCCGAGGCGGAGGGCAAGCTCACCGGCCGGCCGGCGGTAGCGCTCGGCACCCGCGCCGTCGGGGCATCGAACCTGGCCATCGGTGTGCACACCGCGCGACAGGACTCCACCCCGATGCTGGTGCTGCTCGGCCAGGTCGAGACGCCGCACCTCGGCAAGGAGGCGTTCCAAGAGGTCGACCTGCCGCGGTTCTTCGCCGAGATCACCACGTACGCGACGACGGTCACCCGCGCCGACCGCGCCGCGGCGACCGTCGGGGAGGCGCTGCGGCGCAGCACCCTCGGGCGGCCAGGTCCTGCGATGGTGGCGTTCCCTGCCGACGTGCTCGCGGGTGAGTGCCCGCCAGCCGCCGTCCCGGTACCCACGCCGCCGTCGCCGCGTCCGTCGCCGGCGGAGGTCACCGCTGTCGCCGCCGCACTGGCGGACGCCGAGCGTCCGGTCGCCATCCTCGGCCGCGGCGCACACGACCTGCACGATCCGCTTGTCCGGCTGGCCGAGGCGTACGGCCTGGGCGTCTATGCCGGCTTCAGGCGGCAGGACGCGTTCCCGAACAGCCACCAGAACTACCTCGGCCACCTCGGCCTCGGCACGCCGCCGCCGCTGCTGGAGCCGCTGCGCGCCGCGGACCTGGTGCTGGCGCTCGGCTGCCGGCTCAGCGAGATCACCACCCAGGCCTATGCACTGCCCGCACCCGGCGCGCGGGTGATCCAGGTGGACGTCGCCGCCGAGTCGATCGGCGCGGTCGTGCCGGTCGAGCGGGGTGTCGTCGCCACCGTCGAGGCGTTCGCCGACGCGCTGCTCGACCGCCCGGTCGAGCCGCACCGCCGCGACTGGACGCGCGCGCACCGTACGTACCTCGACCTCTCCGACCCTGACGGCTACACCACGGAGCACGGCGTCCACCCCGCGCAGGTGGTTGCCGCGATGCACAGGCAACTGCCGGACGACGTCGTGCTCACCAGCGACGCCGGCAACTTCTCGGTGTTCGGCCACAGCTACTGGCGGTTCGAGCACGCACGAACGCAGCTCGCGCCCACCTCGGGTGCCATGGGGTACGGCCTGCCCGCGGCGATCGGCGCCGCGCTCGCCGAGCCGCACCGCAACGCCGTCGCGCTCTGCGGCGACGGTGGTTTCCTGATGACCGGTCAGGAGCTGGAGACCGCAAGTCGGATGGGCGCTCCGGTGCTGACGATCGTGTTCCAGAACGGCTTGTACGGCACCATCGCGCTGCACCAGGCACGTGCGAACGGTCGGCCGAGCGCGGTGGACATCGGCCCGGTGGATGTGGCCGGGTACGCGCGTGCGTTGGGCGCCGAGGCCGCGACCGTGAACACCGCCGACGAGTTGGACGAACAGCTCGCTGCCGCGAAGGACTTCGACCGGCCGCGAGTGCTCGCCGTACGCACCGATCCCGACGTCCTCACGCCCGCGGCGCGGATGTCCGAACTGCTGGGGGAACGCGGATGAGTCTGCCCACGGTGAAGAGCATCGAGTCGGTGCCGCTGGTGTACCAGCTCCCGGACGGCGCGGCGTACGGCTCGGCGCGCGGCCGGTTGCCGGCCCGGCAGTCGACGCTGGTGCGGTTGACGACGAGTGACGGTGTCATCGGCTGGGGCGAGGCGTTCGGTTCGGTCGACGTGGTCGGCGCATGCGTGCGGGAGCTGGCCCCGACGGTCATCGACCGGCAGCTCGACTCGGCCAGCGGCTGGTTCACCCACCACCTGCAGCGCAGCTACCACTCCACGTACGGCGGTCCGCACGTCGCCGCGGCCAGCGCGCTCGACGTCGCGATGTGGGATGCCCTCGGGCGGACGCTCGGCGTCAGTGTCGGCAGGCTGCTCGGCGGCAGGGTGCGCGACCGGGTGACCGCGTACGCGTCGACCGGCTACGTCACCGCGACCCGCGACCTCGCGGCGTTCGTCGACGAGATCACCGCCGCGGTCGAGCAGGGCTTCGACGCGGTGAAGATCAAGCTCGGCCTGGGGCCTGCCGAGGACCGGCGCAGGGTCGAAGCGACGCGCGAGGTGATCGGTGCGGACCGTGCGCTGATGGTCGACTTCAACGGCAACTACTCCGCGGACGTCGCGTTGCGGGTGCTGCGCGGCCTCGACGACCTCGACCTCGCCTGGGCCGAAGAACCCGTGCCGCCCGAGGACGTCGGCGGCATGCGGCTGGTACGTGCCGCCGGCGTGCCGACGGCCAGCGGCGAGGCGCTCTACACGAGGTTCGGTTTCCGTGACCTCATCGCCGAACGGCTCGTCGACGTCGTGCAGCCCGACGTCTGCAAGTGTGGCGGGCTGAGCGAGGCGAGGGTCATCGCACACCTCGCGCAGACCTGGAACGTCCGCTTCAGCCCGCACGTGTGGTGCGGCGTGGTCGGGCAGGCGGCGTCGCTGCAGCTGCTGGCCGCCGTGCCCGACTACCCGGCTCCGGAACACGTGTCGGAGCCGCTGCGGTTCGAGTTCGACCGGGGGCCGAACGCGTTGCGCGACGAGCTGGCGCTGCAACCGCTGCAGGTGTCCGCGGGCGTCGTCACCATCCCGGACGCGCCAGGGCTCGGCGTGGAGCTGGACGAGCAGGCGATCGAACGGCTGCGGAGCGACCGGTGAACGGTACGTTGTTGATCACCGGAGGTGCCGGCTTCGTCGGCCAAGCCGTCGCGGCGGCCGCACTCGACCACGGGTACGCGCCGGTACTCGTCGACGTCCACGAACCGCGACGGCTGCGTCCGGAGCTTACCGAGGTGCCGAGGCACACCCTCGACCTCACCGACGCGACTGCGGTAACCGAGACGGCGCAACGGATCCGGCCACGGGCGATCGTGCACCTCGCCGCGTACGGCGAGGGCGGGGCCGGGTTGGCAAGCGGCGCGAGTCAGCGTCCGGACCGCGCGGCACACGTCAACGTCTGTGGCTTCGTACACGCCGTGCAGGCCGCGGCCGCGGTCGGCTGCCGGGTGGTCTGGTCGAGCAGCACCACCGTGTACGGCCCACCGGAGCAGTACGCCGGAGACGTCGACGAGACCGCACCTGTGCACCCGGCCAGTGTCTACGGCGCGTCGAAGGTCGCCTGCGAGGAGCTCGGCCGGGTGCTGGCTGCGCAGCTCAGCGTCGAGACGACGGCGCTGCGGCTGCCGCTGGTGTACGGACCGGGACGGTGGTACGGCGGTAGCCAGCAGTCGCTCGTGCGCTTCGTCGCTGACCTGGTGGCGGACGAGCCGGCGCGGATCGAGGCGTGGACCGACGTCGCCGACTGGATGCACGTCGACGACGCCGCGTCGGCGGTGCTGGCCGCCGTGGCCGTCGCGGAGCCGCACCAGGTCTACAACGTCACCGGTCACCGCGGCAGCCTCGCGGAACTGGCCACCGAGCTCGCCGCGGCCGCTGGTGCTGTCGCGGACGTGGCCGCCGGCACGGTCGCCGGCGTGCGACTACCGCTGCTCGACACCAGACGGGCGGAGAGGCACCTGGCCTTCCGCCCGCGGTATGCCGACGCAGCCATGGGGGCAGCCCATTACCTGCACACGGAAAGGCAGCGATGAGCATGTCCACTCCCAGTACGCAGCTCGCCGAGCTGGGCCTGCAGCTCCCGCCGGCGGCAGTGCCGTCGTTCGACTACGTGCCGGCCACCAGATACGGGGACCTCGTCTTCGTCAGCGGTCAGCTGCCGAAGGAGGACGGCGAGGTGCGCGTGACCGGAACGGTCGGCGCGGACGTGTCGGTCGAGCAAGCACAGCACGCCGCGCGGGTCTGCACCCTGCAGGGCTTGGCCTGCGCGGCCGAGTTCGTCGGTGGCATCGACCAGATCGCCTCGGTGCTCCGGGTCACCGGATTCGTCGCCAGCACAACGGATTTCCACGACCAGCCGCGGGTCATCGACGCCGCGAGCGAACTGCTCGGCGCCGTCTTCGGCTCGGCCGGTCGGCACGCACGTTCCGCCGTCGGAGTCGCCGCGCTGCCCCGCAAGTCCCCCGTCGAGATCGAGTTCGTCTTCGCCGCTCGGTGAGGACGCCTTCCCAACAGGAGAAGCCATGCCGAACAGACTCCGGACGACGCTCCTCGCGTCGCTGACAGCCGTTGCCCTGACCGCGACCGGGTGTTCGTTCGTCACCGGTAGCGAGGAGACTTCCGCCGACGGCAGCTGTGGCACGCAGACGTTGCGCCTGGCCACCATCCGCGCGGAGTCCGACCCGGCGACGTTGGCAGCCAAGCGGTTCGCCAAGCTCGTCGACAACGAGACCGATGGCAAGATCACCGTCAAGGTGTTCGCGAACAGCCAGCTCGGCAGCTTCGAGGACATCTTCGCCGCGATGAAGTCCGGCGAGGGTGCGGACATGTTCTACGAGGGCATCAGCATCTACCCGACCCTCAAGGGCGCGGAGGCCTTCCTGGTGTCGAGCGTGCCGTTCATCTGGGACGACTACGACCAGATGATCCGGGTGCTCGGCTCACCGAAGTTCACCAAGCTGCGCGAGCAGGCGGCGAAGAAGACCGGCGTACGGGTCATCGCGATCAACGGCGATGCCGAACCGCGTGCGCTGTCGGCCAACAAAGCGATCCGTAACACCGATGACATGAAGGGGCTCAAGCTGCGGATCGCGGAAGCACCGATGCCGAAGGCGTTCGCCGAGGTGGTCGGGGCCAAGCCACAGGCGATCGAGCTGTCCGACCTCTACGTGTCGCTACGCCAAGGCGTGGTCGACGCGCAGGAGAACGGCGCCATCACGATGGTCAACCAGAGCCTGCACGAGGTGCAGGACTACTACATGCCGACTGACTACATCCGCGACGCCCGGTCCTGGTACGCGGGCGAGGAGCTGTGGCAGTCGCTATGTGACAGCCAGCGCAAGGCCCTGGTGAAGGCGGGCAACAAGGCCGGCGCGTACAACACCGCACAGGTGGACAAGCAGATGGACGAGGCCATGAAGACGCTGAAGCAGGAGGTGACGGTCGTACAGCCCGACATCGCCGCCTTCCGCGCCGCCGTGGACGGCGAGTTCGACAAGTTCGACGGGAAGTCGTGGCCGAAGGGCCTGCTGGCCGAGGTCGAGCGGCTGAAGAAGCAGACCGACTGAGCCTGGAGATCGTCCGTGAGCCGAGCTCTTCAACGGGTCAATGGCGCCATCGGCACGTCGTGCGCGTGGCTGGCCGGGATCACGTTCCTCGTCGTCTTCACCGTCAACATGGTGCAGATCGTCGCCCGCGCCGCCGGCGGTGGCTGGGTGTGGGTCACCGACCTGAGCGTGCTGCTCTTCCTCTGGTTGACCATGCTCGGGGCGGTCGCCGCCTACGCGCGGGCCGACCACATCGTCACCGGGTTCCTCGTCGACCGGTTGCGGGGATTGGTGGCCGGGGCCCATGCCCTGGTGATCCGAGCTGCCGAGCTGGTCTTCTTCGGCATCCTGGCGATCGCAGGCGCACGGGTGACGCAGGTACGCGGCGGCATCGAGTACGTCCAGCTGCACATCTCCACCGCGTGGGCGTACCTGGCGATCCCCGTCGCGGCCGCACTGCTTGTGGTGCTGGCACTCACCCGCCCGCTGCGGGCGCCGACCACGGAGGAGGGCGTGTGAACCATCCGATCGCGCAGCAGACCACCGGGGAGTTCGCGGACGCGCGCCCGACGGTGGCGCTCATCCCCGTCGGCGCCACCGAGCAGCACGGCCCGAACCTCGCGATGGGCGTCGACTGGCGGATCGCCGAGCAGATCGCCGGGCAGGTGGCACAGCGGGTGACACCGCTTGCCGTGGTCGCGCCGGCGTTGCCGTACGGGCTGTCGGCCCACCATATGGGGTTCGCCGGCACGATCAGCATCTCGGCGCACAGCTTCACCTCCGTACTGACCGACGTCGCACGGAGCTTGCAACGGCACGGGATCGGCAAGGTCGTGTTCGTCAACGGCCACCGGGGCAACGAGAACATCCTCGGGGTACTCATCACCGAGCTCACCCACGAGCACGGTATCGAGGCGGCGTCGGCGTTCTGGATGACACAGGCGGCGGACGTGATCGCCGGCCTCCGCAAGACGACGCGCTGGGGGCACGCGTGCGAGATCGAGACGAGCGTCGCCATGGCGTTGGTGCCCGAGCTCGTGCGCAGTGATGCGCTCGAGCCCGGTGACCTCACCGACGACTACCTGCCGTTCGAGGACAACTATCAGCCGCACGCGCTGCAGGTGCCGCGGTCGTTCGGCTCGCGCACTCGCAACGGCGCCTTCGGCGACGCACGGTACGCGACGGCCGAGGCCGGCACGGAGATCGTCGCCGCAGCCGTCGAACGCACCGCCGAGTTCGTGCGGGCGCTTGCGCAGCGACCTGGCACGGGGGAGTGAGGGAGCCGCGTGGAAGTCGTCCTTCTCTTCTCCCTGCTGTTCGCGCTGATGGCGGTCGGCCTGCCCATCTGGGTTGCCATGGGCGGCTCGGCGTTGATCACCGTAGGCGTGCTCGGCCTCACCGACGCGACGACGTTGCCGACGACGATGGCCAAGGGCGTCTCCAGCTACGAGCTGCTGGCCATCCCGTTCTTCATCCTCACCGGCGAGCTGATGAACCGTACGGGGATGACGACGCGCATCGTGCGGCTGCTGATGTTCTTCCTCGGCCGGCTGCGTGGCGGCCTCGCGTACGCATCGGTAGGCGTCAACGTGTTCGCCTCCGGGGTGTCAGGCAGTGCACCCGCGGACGCCGCGGCCGTCTCCGCGGTGATGCTGCCGGCCATGCGCAAGGAGGGTTACCGGCCGGAGCGGGCGGCCGCAGTCAACGCGAGCGCGGCGGTGCTCGGCCCGATCATGCCGCCGAGCATCCCGATGATCTTCGTCGCGCTGGTCACCAACCTGTCCATCGGGCAGTTGTTCATCGGCGGCGTGGGGCCGGCTCTGTTGCTGGCGACGGCACTGCTGGTGCTCATCTCGTGGCAGGCGCGCCGTGGCCTGTTGCCGGCCGGGGAAGGTGGGTGCCGCTCGCTCGGTCAGCTCGGCATCCTGGTGCGGGACGCACTGCCCGCACTCGCCGCCCCCGCCCTCATCGTGGCGGGCATCTTCGGCGGTTTCGCGACGATCACGGAGATCGCCATGTTGGCGGCGGCCTACGTGCTCGTCGTGGGGATGGTCGTCTACCGCACCGTGAAACCCCGCGACGTGCTGGGGATCTTCACCGACAGCGCGGTGTTCAGCTCGACCATCATGATCCTGTTCGCCGTCGTCGGCGCGTTCACGTTCGTCCTGACGCTCGGCCAGCTCGGCGAGACGCTGTCCGCCGTCGTGACCGAGCTGGATCTCGGGCCGACGGCGTTCCTGCTCGTCACGATGGTGTTCTTCCTCATCGTGGGGATGCCGATGGACGCCGTGCCGGCCATCGTGATCTTCGTTCCCGTGCTGCTGCCGATCGCCATGGAACTCGGCGTCGACCCGATCCACTTCGGCGTCATCGTGGTGGTGAACCTGATGATCGGCCTGTTGACCCCGCCGGTCGGCGCGTTGCTGTATGTGTTGACCAAGCTGAGTACCGTCTCGTTCGGACAGCTCAGCAGGGCGGTACTGCCGTACGTCGCGGTGCTGGCGCTCGCGTTGCTGGTGATGACGCTGGCGCCACCCATCGTCACCTGGCTGCCGCAGGCTGTCTTCGGCTGACCGGCCCGGGGCGCCCAGGTGGCCGCTGTCTCGTTTACGCTCGAAGTATGGCGGAGCGAGTTCGGCGTACGACGCTGCTCACCGTCTGCGCGGTCGTGCAGGCGGTGGCGGTGGTGGTCATGCACCACGTGTTCGTCACGACCGCTACTGGTCGGTACGTGGACACCGTGGCGATCACCGGGTCGACGATCGGGTTCGGGCACATCGCGGAGCTGGTGTACGGGGTGCTCGAGCTGGTGTCGGTCGCCTCGGTGGTGATCGCGTTCGTCGTCGTGGTGGTGGTCGCGCTGCTGCGGCGCCGGGCGGCGCTCGCGCTCGGGGTCGGCGCGTTGCTCGTCGGTGCGAACCTGACCACCCAGGTCCTGAAGCAGCTGGTCTTCGACCGCCCGGACCTGCCGTCGGCGCTGCCAGGCGGGGTGACCGGGGGGTTGTTCAACACGCTGCCGAGCGGGCACGCGACGGTCGCGCTCTCGGTGGCCGTCGCGGTCGTGCTGGTGGTGCCGGCGCGGATGCGCGGCGGGTTCGCCCTGCTCGCGGTGGCGTACGCGGCGCTGACCGGCGTAGGCACGCTCTCCGCACGGTGGCACCGGCCGAGCGACGTCATCGCCGCCTGCCTGGTGGTGGGCGCCTGCGCTGCTGCCGTCGGCGCGTTCGCGACGTTCAGGTCGACCCGGATGGCGAGCCCGCGGCGGTCGCGTGCCTTGCCGCTGCTGGGGTTCGCCGCCGTGGTGCTGCTCGCCATCGGCGTCCTCACCCTGCTGGCCACCGCGCAGACGCCACCGGACCAGATGCACCGGCTCGGTCTGTTCGCCGGCTACGCGGGCGGCGCGGCCGCGATCACCGGCACGTGCGCCGCGGTCATGGCGGGCGTGCTCGCCATCGCACCCTGGGTGGTCCCTGAAGGTCGTGCGCCGCGCCGGTGGGAGCCGGCCGGTGACCGCGACGCGTACGGCGGCGAGCTGGCCACCGCCGGCTGGCGTCGTTGACCGGGGTCGCGAGGGTGATCCCCGCGCCTGGCGTCCGGTATCGGGTGGTTAGCCTCAGCGCGTGACAGACACACCCGTTGCCATGCCGCTTCCGGTGCGTCGCAGTGTCGCCATGGTGCTGTTGGGCGCCGGCGTGGTCGCGGCGTTCACGGGTGCGGTGGTGCTGGCGTACGCGAGCCTCAGCCCGGCAGTGCTGGGAACCCGGGACGAGGCGCCGGTGCCGGGCGGCTGGGTGACGCCGCTGTGGGTGATCGTCGCGGTGTTCGGCTGTCTGCTCGCCGGTGCACAGCACCGGATCGTGCCGTGGGGTGCGCGGGTGGGCGTCGGCAGCGCCCTCGTCGCCGTCTCCGGCCTCAGCATGTTGTTCGCCCAGCGCACCATCCCGACACCGGTCATCGGCCTCGGCGTGGGCCCGAAGCTCCCACTGACCATCGCCGGCTGTGTCGTCGGCGTGCTGGCCGGGCTGCTCTACCTGGTCGGACTGATGCTCGTAAGGGACGTCGACGGACCGCTGGTCGCGCTGCCGACCGCGGTCACTGCGGTGGCGGTGGTGCTCGTCCTGGTCGCGACCACCCTGGTGGGTGTGCAGGTGGCCGACGAGTGGACCGACCAGGCGAACACGGCGCAGTCGGTCGCGGCGGAGCCGCTCGGGCCGCAGCGGCCGACCACGTTCCGCGGTGGCGCGCGCTGGCAGCAGGACATCGGCCAGTGGACGGCGTCCGCCGGTGGGCTCGTCGGTCAGCTCGGCCCGGGGATCGTCGCCGTCGACCCGAGCACGGGCAAGCCGCGGTGGCGCTACTCGCGCTGGGGGATGTCGTTCTTCGGGCGCCCGGTCGCGTCGCCGGACGGCCGGTTGGTGGCGGTCGCGGCGACCAACGAGAGCTCCGTACGTAGGTTCGCGGCCGGCGGGGCGTCGAACTCGCAGATCTTCGTCTTCGACAGCCGTCGCGGCGAGCTGCTCACCCGGTTCGCCGCGGCCGGTGACACGCCGCTCGCCGTACGCGACGACATGGTCGTCACTGGTCAGCCCACCGGGCGGTTCCTCGCCGAGGTGACCGGGTACCGGTTCGACGGCGCACGGGCCTGGCGGTATCGCGGTCACCAGGGCTGCGCGTTGACCGGCCTGGTCGCGGCCGGCGACGGCGTGGTGGTGAGCTGCGGCCGCGTGTCCGGACAGGTGGCGTCGCCCGGCTGGGGATGGGTCGGCGCGCTGGTCCGGCTGGACCTGGAGACCGGCGAGCCGCGCTGGCGCTGGACCGACAAACGGCACGTGCCAGCCGACAACGGCCTCGTCTACCACGACGGCACGCTGTTCGTCAGCGCGCCGCACACGGCGGAGCACTCGCGTCAGCTGGTGGCTGCGCTCGATGCGAAGACCGGGCGGGTGCGTTGGCAGCACTACAGGTACATGGTCGGCGAGCACCCGCCTGGCGGTACCTACTCGTACACGGCGGAGTACAGCAGGGCCGGTGGCTTCGTGGTGGCCGGTACGGCCCCCGTCAAGGGCGGTGGCGAGGAGGTGCGGCTGACGAGCTTCGCCGCGTCCGACGGCACCGAGCAGTGGCGGCGCGAGGAGCGCTTCCCGAGGGCGCTCAACGACCACCAGGACCTACCCACGCTCGACCGCCGCGGCCTCGCCGAGTCGGTCGAGCCGGCCGGCCGGTCGATCGTGGTGCTCGGCAGCGGGGAACCCACGCCCGGCGGCTACCCGCTGCTCGTCCGGGTGGTCGACGCGGCGACCGGCCGCGGCAGCGACGCGCTGCGGCTGTCCCCGAAGGACGTGCCGTACCGACTGCACGGCAGCGTCTACGCCGTCTCGGGCTCGGTATCGGTGACGGCCGAGGTAGCCGGCGCAGAGACCGCAGCGGTGACCGTCGGGCTCAAGTGAGCCGGCGTCAGGTGAGGCGGGGGCGGAAGGCGTAGACCGCTCGTAGTCGTAGGTGTGTAGGCGGGGATGCGGGTCAGGGTGGCGGTGTCCGGGCGGTAGCCGGTCAGGAAGCCGGCGCGGGCGGCGGCCGCGGTGGCCCCGGCGAGACGGCCGGCGGCGACCCGTAGCTCCAGGTGGGTCAGCAGGTTGGCGAGGTCCAGGGCGCACTCGCCGACGGCGAGGGTGTCCAGGTCGACCAGGCCGATGCCGCCGTCCGGGCGGCGCACCAGTTGCTTGTCGTGCAGGTCGCGGTGCAGCAGTCCGAGCGGGCCAGGGGCGCCGGCGCGCAGCTCCCGGAGTGCGGCGTCGACATCGACCGGTGGCAGCAGGCCGTGCCGTACGGCCGCGTGCTGCCAGTCTGCGGTGGTGTCGTGCTCGCGGGACGCACCGTGCTCCGGCAGCGCGTCGTCGAGCGGCGCGTCGTGGAGCGTGCGCAGAGCGTCGCCGACGGCACGCCAGGTCCGCCACGCGGCGGCGGTCGACCACGACGGGTCGGCGCCGATGTCGTAGAGCGTGCGCCCGTCGAGCGTTGTGCAGACCACGGTGCCGGCGGCGCTGTCGTGGTCGACCACCCGCGGTACGGCGAAGGCGGCCGCGGCGTCCGCCCTGGCCAGGTTGTCGACCAGGTGCGCGCTGCGTCCTGGCCGCACGACCTTGGCGTAGCTGGTGCCCGTCGCCATTCGCACCACGCCGCGGCGCTCCGGCCGGTGCACGACGAGGGTGTTCGCCGGCTCCTGCAGCAGCGTGCGCAGGCCGGGCAGCCGCCGGTCCGCGCCGGCCGGCTGCAGCAGCACGCCGGCTTCGCGCACCACCTCCGCCGGCGCCGGCGTACGTGCGGCCGTACGTCGGAGGCGGTGCGGGTCGGCGAACCACTGGCCGGGCATCGGCACGCCGTCGGCATCGGTGTACTCGAGCAGCAGGTGGCTCGCCGCGCGGCCAGGACCGGCGCAGCCGCAGCTCACCGCCGGTGGCCGGCCGCAGTCGCACGAGGGCAGCGAGGTCAGGCACGTACCCTCCGGTGCTGGCTCGCGTGCGCCATCCGGTCCGCGGCGTGCACGAGCGCCTCGGTCTGCGGCAGCCAGTCCGGCGCCCGGTGCCGGAACGGCTCGACGGCGCGGTGCAGCAACGCCAGCGTGGTCGCCACGGCCAGCCGGCGGTGTACGGCCAGGTCGGTGCCTGCGAGGTAGCCGGTGAGCAGCGGGCCGAGGACGTCGGCCGGCTCGGCGTCGGCCGGCGCGCGCCCGCCGGCCAGCTCGGCGGCGACCCAGGTCGCCAGGTCGGTGACCGGGTCGTCCGTGCGCACCCGGTCGAGGTCGACGAGGCCCAGACCGGTGGGACGGGCGATCAGCTGGTCGGCGGAGAAGTCGCCGTGCACGGTGGTGGTGACCGGCTCGAGCGCGCGCCGTGCGTGCAGCGCGGAGAGCACGGCCGACTGCGCGACGGTGGCGCAGCGCGGCGCGATCGCCGCGATCGCCTCGACCGCTGCTCCCACGTCGGCCGTGGGGTTCGGCGGCCGGCCCTGCACCGGCCCGGCCGCCCGGTGCAACCGGGCGAGCAGCGCGCCGGCTTCGTGCAGCTGGTCCGCGGTGGGTGCCAGCTGGTCGAGCGGGGTGCCGTCGAACCAGTCGTAGGTCAGCACACCGGTTTCCGAGTCGGCCGAGTGCAGCGCGGGGACGGGTAGCCCGGCGGCCGTCAGCGCGTGTTGCGCCGCCAGGTAGCCGGCCGTCGTGCGCGGCCGGTGTACCTTCACCAGCCGTACGACGCCAGCCGCTTGGTGGTGCCTGCCCACCCAGCGGCGCTCCGGCTTGTAGCGCAACGGCTGCAGTCGCCCGTCGGCGGTCGTCGTGAGCCGCCGCAGCCCGGGCAGGGCGCGGTCGGCGGTGGCGTCGGCGAAGACGAGGTTGAGCTCGTCGTCGACGAGGGCGCCCCACCCGACCGGGTCGGCGTCCCCGTTCGCCCGCAGCTTCGCGACCTTCGCCTCGCCGCCGCGACCGTACGCCTTCACGAACGCCCGCGCCGACTCCGTCGCCGTCCGTAGCTCCACCCCGGCGAGCAGGCTGGTGCCAGGCTTGTAGCGCACGTACCTGACGTGGGCGCTCTGCGGCTGCGGCTGGCCGGCCGGCCACTGCGGCAGGAACAGCTCGAGGAGTGCGTCGGGGTCGAGCGCGACGCGGAGGCCGGGGATGGCGGGCTCGCGCGTCACCAGCTCGCGGTCGGCTGCGGTCAGCATGGGCGCCCCGCGAACGCGCTGTGCCGCGGTGTGTGGTCCACGGACGTGACCTGGCCGTCCGCCAGCCGTACGACCATCGTGCAGTCGGCCACCTGTGTCTCGTCGTGGGAGATGACGAATGTGGTCCTGCCCTCGGTGAGCTCGCGCAGCGCGTCGAGCACACCGCGGGAGTTCTCGTCGTCGAGCCCGGTGGTGGCCTCGTCGAGGATGACGATGGGCGCGTCCTTGAGGATGGCGCGCGCGATGGCGATGCGTTGCCGCTGGCCGCCTGACATGCTCTCGCCGCGTTCGCCGACGATCGTGTCGTAGCCCTGCGGCATCAGCGTGACGAACTCGTCGGCGTTGGCCAGCCTGGCCGCGTGCTCCACTTGAGCATCGGAGGCGGACGGCCGTCCGTACCTGATGTTCTCGCGGACGGTCGTGGCGAACAGTACGGTCTCCTGCAGGACGATCGCCACCTGGCTGCGCAACGAGGCCACCGTCAGGTCGCGCACGTCGTAGCCGTCGATACGGACCCGGCCGCCGGTCGGGTCCTGCAACCGGGGGACGAGCGAGGCGAGCGTCGACTTCCCCGAGCCGGACCGGCCGAGCAGTGCCACCCGGGTGCCGGCCGGGACGTGCAGGTCGACGCCGGACACCGCGGGCGCGCCAGGGCCGTAGTGCACGTCGACGTCCTCGAACCGCACGTCGCCGGTGAAGCGCGGTGCGTGCCAGGCGTACCGGCGGTCCGCCACCTCCGCGTGCGTCTCGAACAGGTCGACGATGCGCTCGCCGGACGCCGCGGCCTTCGCCAGCCTGCCGGTGTACTTGGCCAGGTCGCGCATCGGCTTGAACGCGCTCTTCAGATAGGTCAGGAAGACGACCAGCTCGCCGACGGTCAGCGCGCCGGACAACGCGACCGCACCGCCGGTCAGCAGCACCAGGGCGGTGCCGAAGCCCACGAGCAGGTCGGTGCGTCGTTCCAGGCCGGCGGCCAGCCGGGACGAGACCACGCCGTCGCGCAGTGCCCGCGTGTTGTTCGCGCTGAACGCCTGCTGCAGTACTGGTTCGAGCGAGTACGCCTGCACGACCCTGATGGCCGACAGGGCCTCGCCGGCCGTGCCGGCCAGCTCCCCCTCTCTCAGCCGCTGCTGCCGCGCCGCGCCGTTGATCCGGCTGCTCTGCCAGGTGCTCATCAGCAGGAAGGTCGGGAACACCGTGACCACGACGAGCGCAAGCTGCCAGTTGAGCACGAACATGACGGCGGTCATGCTCAGCAGCGCGACGACGTTGCCGACCAAGGGCAGCGCGGCGGTGACGGCGACCTCCTGTACGCGGTTCACGTCGCTGACCAACCGGGTGAGCAGGTCGCCGGTCTTCGTGTGCCCGTGGAAGCGCAGCGACAGCCGCTGCACGTGGGCGAAGAGGTCGGCGCGCACGGTGGTCATCGCCCGGCTGCCGGCGATGGCGAAGCAGACCGTCATCAGGTACGCGGAGGCGGCGCGGAAGCCGGCGAACGCCACCACCGCGACCGCTGCGGCAAGCAGCGGGAGGAACGGGTTCGCGCCGCCGCGCCCGGTGGTCGCCGGCACGATGACCGAGTCGATGACGATCTTCAGCGGCCACGGTTCGAGCAGCCGGAACGCCACCTCGCCGGCGAGCGCGAGCAGGCCGCCGGCGACGAACTTGCGCTGTGGCCGCAGGTGCGGCCGTACGTACCGCAGCGTGCGGCGGAAACCCCTGAGTGCGGGCTCCAGCTTGGGGTCAGCCGACATTGGTCATCCTCGCCGTGTTCGCGGCGTCGAGCGTGCGCTCGACGACCTGGGTCCAGGTGTGCCGCGTGGCCGTCTCGCGTGCCTGCCGGCCGAGCCGGTGGCGGCGGGCGGGGTCGTCGTGGAGTGCGGACAGCTCGGCGGCGAGCGCGGCCGGGTTGCCCGCCGGTACGAGCACGCCGTCGCGGTCGTGCGTGAGCACGTCGGTGAGCTGGCCGATCGCACTGGCCACCACCGGCAGCCCGGCGGCCAGGTACTCGTAGACCTTCAGCGGCGAGAAGTAGTGCCCGTCGTCGCGCGGATATGGCGCGGTCGCGACGGTCATCCGCTGTAGGAGTGCGGGGATCTCGTCGGCCGCCACCGCGCCGGTGAACTCGGTGGTGGCGGTGAGGCCGTGCCTGGCCACCCGTTCGGTGAGGTCGTTCCGTTCCGGTCCGTCGCCGACCACGAGCAACCGGGAGCGCGGGTGACGGCTGGCGTGCGCGGCGAACGCGTCGACCAGGGTGTGCACGCCGTGCCACGGCTTGAGCGAGCCGACGAACCCGACGGTGAACGGCTCCGCGGAAGGTGCCGCGGCCGGCCGGATGCGGTCGACGTCGACGCCGTTGGGTTGCACGACGACGTCGGCGTCCGGGACGTGCGCGCGTACCCACGCGGCCACCTGCCCAGAGACGGCGACGGCCACGGTGGCCGCACGCGCCGCGGTGCGCAGCACCGCCTCCGCCTCGGCCCGGTGTACGAGGCCGCGGTGCGTGCGCTGTTCGTCGATGAGCGGTGCGTTCACTTCGAGCACACCCGGCACGCCCAGGTCCCGCGCGTACGTCATGCCGGCCTGGCTCCACAGCGAGTACCGCTCGTAGACCAGGTCGAACGGCCCGGCCGCGGTCAGCCGCCGCGCCAGCCGCTCGTCGTCCTGCCGGCAGAGCCGTTCCCTGGTCGCGAGGTCGGCGGCCGGTACGGGGAGCTCGTGGGTGGTGACCGCGCCGAGCACACCGCGCGGCGTGCCGCCGGTGCGCCTACAGAACAGGTCGACCGACGTGGCCGTTGCCGAGAGCACCTTCAGCACCTCCTGCACGTGGATCGACGCACCCTTGCTGCCATACACGGGGATGCCGGCGTCTGCGCACACGTACGCCACCCGCATCAGTGCGCTCCTGCGAGCGAGCCGTCGGCCTGCAGGAGCGCGTCGAGCTCGTCGGCCTGTCGCTCGCTGGTGAAGGACCGCTCGACGTGTGCCCGCGCCGCTGCCGCCAGCCTCGTACGGAGCAGCTGGTCGTCGAGCAGGCGCGCGATGCTGCGCGCGAGTGCGGCCGCGTCCCGCTGCGGCACCACGAGGCCGGTGCGCTCGTGCACCACCGCCTCGTCGATGCCCGCCACGCCCGTGGACACGTACGGGGTGCCGAGCGCCATCGCCTCGAGCAGCACGGTCGGCAGGCCGTCCTGGTTGCCGTCGGCGCCTACGACGCACGGCGCGGCGAGCACGGTCGCCGCACGCATCTCCCGCCGCACCTCGGGTTGCGGGAGCGCACCGGTCAGCTGCACGACGTTGCCGAGGCCGAGCCTGTGCACCTGCGCCCGCAGGTCGTCCTCGAGCAGTCCGGTGCCGACGATCCGGCACCGCAGCTCACGTCCCGCCGCGGTGAGCAGTGCACAGGCGTCCAGGAGGACGTCGAAGCCCTTCTTCTCCACCAGCCGGCCCACGCCGAGCACCACGGGTGGCTGAGCGGCCGCCGGCTCCTGGTACCCGAAGTCGTCGAGGTCCAGCCCGTTGTACACCCGGTGCACCCGGGCGGCCGCGGCGCCGAACCGTTCGGCGAGGTACGCCACGTTGAAGTCGCTGACCGTCACGACGTGGTGTGCGTCGGCGAGCTTCGTGCGCAGGTCCTCGGGCTCGACGGACTCGTGGAAGATGTCCTTGGCGTGCGCCGTGAACGAGTACGGGACGTCCGCGAGCATGCCGGCCAGCCTGGCCACGGTGGTCGCCGACGTCGCGAAGTGCGCGTGCAGGTGGGTGAGGCCGCGTTCCTTCACCTGCTGGGCGAGCTCGACCGCCTGCCCTGCGGTCTCGGCGTCGTGGTCGAGCAGCTCACCGAGCGCGAGCGGCAGGCCAGGCAGGCCAGGCAGGGCAGGCGCTGCGTCGCGCAGCACCGACCAGAGCTCCTCCGCCTTGCCGGCGCGGGTGAGGTACGTGACCGACGCGCGCACCTTCGCCAGCGCGTCGTGGAACCTGCCGTCCACGCACGGCCGGAGCGCGAAGATGTCGACGTCCGCGCCACGGCTCTCCCTCGCGATGATCTCGGCGACCACGAACGTCTCGGAGAACCTCGGGTAGCGCTTCACCACGTAACCGATCCGGTCGCCGTCACGCCACATCTTCGTCCTCCGCACAGGTCGCGCCACCGTGCAGCAGCTGCTCGGCGAGCGCCGGCAGCCGGCGCAGGCCGTCGAGGTCGACCTGGCCGACGTCGCGCGCCGGCCAGCGTACCGCGGTGGCCAGCCAGTCGCCGACCCGCGCGGTGCTGAGGTCGTCCGGGTGGAGCGCGTCGACCGCCCCGGTGGCGGCGAGCCCGCTGGCCCGCACCAGCTGCTCCGCGCGTGGCCGTACCCGCGGCACGACGAGGGTCGGCAGCCGCCGGACCAACGCCTCGCAGACGGTGTTGTAACCGCCCATGGCGACGACGGCGGCTGCCTGGTCGAGCCACGGCACCATGTCGGGCACGAAGTCGTGCACCTGGAGGTCCGCCCGCGCGGCGGCACGGTCCCTGATCGTGGACCGGCGCGGCGGCGGGAGATGCGGCCCGGTGATCAGCACCCCGCCGTACCCCGGCGGCATGGCCGCGCCGGCGAACGCCTCTGCGAGCGGACCGCCGTCGCCGCCCGCGCCGACCAGCCCGAGCACGTAACGCCCGCCCGCCCGCTCCTCGGGCATCGGCCGGTCGGCCAGGTAACCGGTGTACGTGGCCAGCGCGGCCACCGAGCCCGGCAGCCGCAGGGTGGCCGTCAGGTCGTGCACCCGCGGGTCGCCGTAGAGCCAGACCTGGTCGTACCACCGGGACACGGCCTCGGTCGACCGGTTGTCCGCCCACTCGCGCCGCGCCCTGGCCGGTTCGTCGAGCACGTCGCGCAGGCCGAGCACCACCTTCGTCGCGCCGCGGGCGGTGAGCGTGTCGAGCGTCGGGGTGAGCTCGCCGCGGAACCCGCGCGGGTGCTTGTCGACGACGAGCAGGTCGGGTCGGAACGCGGAGAGCGCGCTGTGCACCATCTCCGCGCGCATCCCGATCAGCTCACCGAGCGACAGCGACAGGTGGCGCGCCCCGTAGCCGCCGGTCGACGTCTTCGTCAGCGCCGGCAGGCCGAGTACGTCACAGCCGTCCGGTCGGGCGAGTGCGGCGGCCTCCGGTGTGCCTGTGATAAGCAGCACGTCGGGTGCCGGGTTCAGCCGGCGCAACGCACCCGCGATGGCGATGTTCCTGCGGATATGGCCGAGGCCGACTGCGTCGTGCGAGTACAACGCGATCCGCGGCCTGCGCAACGTGGTGACCCGTGGGGAGCTCATGACCGAGAGCCTGGTGAGCCCAGGTGATAGCCAGGTGAGCCGTCGATGAGCGTTTTCTCATCGAACGCTCATCGGGTCGGTCGTACGGTCAGGTCATCAGGCGGGTGCGCTGCAGCTCGTCGCCGGCAAGGTCGGCGTACGTCCAGGCCATCGCCGTGGCGCCCTGCACGACTGCGGCGTCGGCGGACGGGCCGGCGCAGTGCCTGGCGAACTCGGGTTGGTGGTTGCCCGAGTCACCGCAGTCGAGGCCGAGCATCGGGTGGATCGAGGGCATGGCACGCGAGACGTTGCCCATGTCGCTCGAGCCGACCGCGGCCAGCTCCCGTGGCGACAGCTCGGGGAACTGGCGGCCGGCCGCCTCCGCGTTGGCCTTGTAGTAGGCCATCATCACTTCGTCGTTCAGCATCTCCGCGTACGGCGGGGTGGGCTCGCTCACCTGGATGGCCGCCCCGGTCGCCATGGCGCCGGCGTCGAAACAGGCGCGCACCTTCGCCGTCAGCGTCTCGAGCGCCTCGAAGTCGGCGGCGCGGACGTAGTACGACGCGCTGGTGTGTGCCGGCACGATGTTCGGTGCCTCACCGCCGTGCGTGACGATGCCGTGGATCCGGTCCGTAGCCTGGATGTGTTGCCGCAACAGGCCGACGGACACCTGGGCGACGGTGAGCGCGTCGGCCGCGTTGATGCCTTCGGCAGGGTGCGCGGAGGCGTGCGCCTCCTTGCCCGTGTAGTCGACCCGATAGCTCGAGATCGCCAACATCTTCGTGTCCACCCGCTCGTACCGTGACGGATGCACCATCATGCAGGCGTGCGTGTCGGCGAAGACGCCACGTTCGAGCATCAGTACCTTGCCGCCGCCGCCTTCTTCCGCGGGCGTGCCGAAGACCTTCACCGTGATGCCGAGCTCGTCGGCGAGGCCGGCGAGGCCGATCGCCGCGCCGACGCCCGCGGCCGCGATCACGTTGTGTCCGCACGCGTGACCGACGTCGGGGAGTGCGTCGTACTCGCAGCAGATGCCGAGCACCAGCGGTCCGGAACCGGCCGTCGCCACGAGTGCGGTGGGAAGATCGGCGACGCCGAGCTGTACGTCGAGCCCGCCGCGTTCCAGCTCCTCCGCGACCCATCGGCTCGCCTTGTGCTCGGCGAAACCGAGCTCAGGGTTGGCATGGATCCGATGGCTGAGGTCGACGAGCCGTTCGCCGGCATCGTCGATGGCCTTCTTGACCGCTTGCTTCGCGTCCACTCGGCGCTCCCGCATTACGTCGGCACCCCTGCGGTTTGGGTGACGTTATCACGGTGCTCGAAAGGGTGGCGACGTATTGCGACCCAGCGGCTACCGTGTTCGCATGGCAGCTGACGATTCTCAATACGGCGCTATCGACATCCGGGTGTGGGACGGTGTATCGGATCGCGGCAACTGCACGGTGCGGTGGCGCGGTGACCGCATCGAGGATGTGGTGCCCGGCGGTGACGAGCGGTCGCCCGAGCTGAGCCTCATTCCCGGCCTGGTCGACACCCACGTGCACCTGGTCGGGCGGGCGAACGCGGTCGGCAACCCGCGTGGTGACGACACGTCGGTGTGGCCGATGCTCACCACGCGCGAGGAGCACGTGCTGCACGCCGCCGCCAACGCACAGCGCGCAATGCGCCACGGCGTGACCACGATGCGCGACCTGGCCGCGGACGAGGTGCAGGTCGCGCTGTCGCGCGTCTTCGACTCGTCGGTACTGACTGGGCCGCGGGTGCGGGCGAGCGGGCCGGTGGGGATGACGGCCGGGCACCACGACCTGTTCGTGCCACCGGCACACCCGCTGCGCGGGCCGACCGCCGACAGCCCGGACGAGTGCCGCAAGCTGGTCCGTACGTGGGCGCAGAAGGGCCTGACGGGGATCAAGATCTTCACCAGCGGCGGAGTGCTCTCCGCGCGCGACAACGTGCACTGGCGCAACCACACCGAGGCCGAGGTCGAGGCGACTGTCGACGAGGCGCATGCACTCGGTATGCGGGTGGCCGCGCACGCACACACGCCCGCGGGCATCCAGAAGGCGCTGGACGCGGGGGTCGACTCGATCGAGCACGCCACGGAGATGACCGAGGAGCAGGCCGAGGCGATCGCAGCCGCCGGCATCGCGATCGGGCCAACGCTGCTGATCAACGACATCATCGCTGGTGGCCGGGCGCCTGTGGGCGAGGAGTCCAGGGCCAAGGCGATGCGGCTGGTGCCGTCGCGGGATGCCGGGTTCCGGTGGGCCGCGAAGGCCGGCGTGCGGTTCGTGCTGGCGACCGACGCGAGTGGATACTTCCTGGCCTTCGGCGACCAGATGGCCGAGACCGTGCGGATGGCGGAGGTGCTGGAGCTGGACGCGGAGAATGCACTGCGTGCTGCCACGGCTACCGCTGGTGCGTCATTGGGGTTGACCGACCTGGCCGGACGGGTCACCGCAGGCAGCTACGCAGACTTCGTCGTACTCGAGGGACGGCCATGGGAGCGGATAGACGAACTGTCCACCGACCGCATCCGCGCCGTGGTCTGTCGCGGCACCGTGGTGGCCGGCGAGCTGCCTGTTCCGTAGCCGCGCATGCGCGATAGTGCAGGGTCGAACGCGTCCCGGTGACGCCACGCCCACCGCCGCCGGACGCACTGTTGACGCTTCATATTGGGTATGCAATTCTCAACGTCACCCATTACCTACCTCAGCGTGGAGGATGCCGAAAATAGTTTTCCGAACCTCGGGGGCCCTACCACCAAGGAGGCGGAGAGGCAATGCGGCGAGCTGGGAAAAGCGGTACTCGCGTGGCGCTGATCGCGGCCGTAGCGGGTGCCTTAGTACTTAGCGCGTGCACCACCGGCGGCGGTGGTGGCGGCGGCGAGGGCGCTGACAAGACTTTCAACATCGGCATCGGCGTCGACCTCGACACGGTCGACCCGGTGCAGCAGACCACGACGACGGTGCAGAACGTTGTCGACTACGGCGTCGAAGCCCTCACCAAGCTCGACAAGAAGGGCAAGGTGCAGCCGAGCCTGGCGGAGTCCTGGGAGACTTCGAACGGCGGGAAGACCATGACGTTCAAGCTGCGCGAGGGCGTCAAGTTCCAGGACGGCACCAAGTTCGATGCCGAGGCGGCGAAATTCAATCTTGACCGGTTGCTCGACCCGAAGGTAGAGGTACCGATCCGCGGTAACTACGAAGTGATCAGCAAGGTCACTGCCGCCGATCCGACAACGCTCGAAATCGACCTCAAGAATCCCTCGCCGAACCTTCCGCTCTTCTTGAGCTCGACCATCTCCGGAATGATGTCCCCGGAGTCGGCCGAGAAGGACGGCAACAGCTACAAGAACATCGTGAAGCCGGTAGGTACCGGCCCGTACTCCTTCGTCAGGTTCAAGAAGGGCGACCAGGCGGTCTACGAGAAGTACGGCGACTATTGGGGTAAGAAGCCGCACTACGACAGGGTCGTCTTCCACATCGTGCCGGAGAGCAACTCGCGCGAAGCGATGCTGCGGTCCGGTCAGGCGGAAATGATCATGAACCCGCCGGTGTCCGACCTGAAGGCGCTGGAGGAAGACTCCGCGCTCGAGGTGGTGCAGGCACCGAGCGACCGTACGGTCTTCACCGCATTCAACAACTCCAAGCCACCGTTCGACGACAAGCGGGTACGGCAGGCACTCAACTACGCCGTGGACAAGAAGAGCATCGCCGAAAAGGTGGTGTTCGGTGCGGTCGATGTCGTGGACTCACCGTTCGCGTCGAGCCTCGACGGCTACTGCAGCGTGGGCAGCTACGAGTACGACCCCAAGAAGGCGAAACAGCTGTTGGCCGATGCGGGTGCGAAGAACCTGTCGGTCACCATGGGCACCCCGTCCGGCCGGTATCTGCAGGACAAGCAGGCTGCCCAGGCGATCGCGGCGAACCTCCGTGAGGTTGGTGTCAAGGTGAAGGTCAGGACAACGGACTGGCCGAGCTACATCGCCAACACGGGTGCGGCGAAGGACGAGCAGGTGTACGACATGCACCTCCTCGGCTGGGCTCCGGGAGCGCTGGACGCGCCAAGCCAGTTCCAGATGTTCCAGAAGTCGCAGTGGCCGACGAACGGGCTGGCGAGCGCGTTCTACACCAACCCCAAGGTCGAGTCGCTCATCGCCAAGGGCAACACGGAGTTGGACGACGCAGCTCGCGACAAGATGTACTGCGATGCGCAGAAGCAGATCTGGGATGATGCGCCATGGATGTTCCTGTGGAGCCAGACCCTGCTCCTTGCACACTCCAGTGACGTCGAAGGCGTCTCTTACATACCGAACGAGAAGTTCGACGCCGTCTACGCACGGCCGGCCAAGAAGTAGCGTTCCGCAGATCGTGTGTTGAGCTGAGCGGAGACACGTGCGCGGTTTCTGGGTGTACATGACGAGGCGGCTCGTTGCCTCGGTCATCACGTTGCTGGGCGTCGGGCTGGTGTTGGTTGGACTCATCCAACTCCTGCCCGGCGACCCGGCGCGGATGATCGCGGGGATGGAGGCCACTCAGGCCGAGGTCGAGCGGATCCGGCGCCAGTTGGGGCTGGACGAGCCGATCATCGTCCAGTACTGGCGGTTCCTCGAGCATCTGATGAACGGCAACATGGGTGTCTCGGCGCGCACCGGCAGTCCGGTGACCGAGGAGATCATGGCGCGGTTGCCGTTCACCGTGGAGCTCGCTGTGCTCGGTACCTTGTTCGGTGTCGTTGTCGGGATCCTGCTCGGCGTCATCGCGGCCACCCACAAGGACAGCTGGATCGACAGTCTGGTTTCCGCTGTCGGCGTGATGGGTATCTCCATGCCGGTCTACTGGCTCGGCATCCTGCTCATCGTGGTGTTCGCGGTGAACCTCAAGGTCGTTCCCGCTTCCGGCGCGGCGAGCTTGTCGAGCCTGATCCTGCCCTCGTTGACGCTCGGCGTGTTCTCCACGGCGATCGTGTCGCGGATGACCCGGTCCAACATGCTCGAGGTGCTCGGGCGCGACTACATCAGGACGGTGCGGGCGAAGGGTCTCGTGGAACGAGTCGTCGTGTACAAGCACGCGTTGCGGAACTCGTTCGTGCCGATCCTGACGGTCATCGGTCTGCAGTTCGGTACGTTGCTCGGAGGGGCGGTGCTCACCGAGTCGGTGTTCGCCTGGCCCGGCCTCGGACGGTTGCTCATCGACTCGATCAATGCGCGCGACTTCCCCATGGTGCAGGGAATCGTGTTCACGTTCGCCGCGATGTTCATCGTGGTCAACATCATCACCGACCTGTTGTACACGGTCGTCGACCCACGGGTGAACCTCTATGACTGACACGGTCATCGAAGAGCGCGATGCGGTGGAGGATCGGCGAGGCAGCCGCCCCGCGGTGGCGGCGCTGAAGGCACTGCTACGTAACAAGGCGGCCGTCATCGGCATCGGCATCTTGCTGGTGTTCACGTTCCTTGCGGTGTTCGCGCCGCTTCTGACTCCGTACGATCCGGCCAAGCAGGATCTCGCGGCGTCGTTCGCCGCTCCGTCGTGGACACACCCGTTGGGCACCGACGGCTTGGGTAGGGACATCCTTGCCAGGATCATGTACGGCGGCAGGTACACGTTGATCATCGGTGTGCTCGCCGTCGGGATAGCCAGCGGGATCGGCGTTCCACTCGGTCTCATCTCCGGCTATCTCGGAGGCTGGGCCGACCTCGTGATCCAGCGGATGGCCGACATCATGCTCGCGTTCAACTCGTTCCTCCTCGCACTGGCGCTGGTGGCAGTGCTCGGTGTCGGCATGCAGAGCGTGATCATCGCCGCGGGGATCGGTGTCGTGCCGCAGTTCATCAGACTGGCCAGGGGGTTGGCACTGACGTTGCGCGAGGAGGTCTACATCGAAGCAGCAGAGGCATTCGGCGCCAGCCGGTTCGCCATCCTGCGGCGACACCTGCTGCGCAACGCGCTCACGCCGATCATCGTCTACGCGACGCTGAACGTCGGGTTGACCATCCTCATCGCTGCGGGCCTTGGTTTCCTCGGTCTCGGTGTACAGCCACCGAGCCCCGAGTGGGGCACGATGCTCGGCGAAGGCCGGGAGTACATCTTCCACGCCGCGTACGTATCGACCTTCCCCGGACTCGCGATCTTCCTCGTGGTCCTGGGCTTCAACATGGCCGGGGACGGACTGCGGGATGCCCTCGACCCGAACCTGCGCGGCTGAAGGAGGGAGGCGACCGTGACCGAACCCGTGCTGTCCATCCAGGATCTCTCGGTAACCTTTCGCACCAGCTCGGGGTACCTGCGTGCTGTCGACGAGGTCAGCTACGACGTCTACCCGGGTGAGACGCTCGGCGTGGTCGGGGAGTCTGGCTCCGGCAAGAGCGTGACGGTGATGTCCCTGCTGCGGCTCGTCCCCGAGTCGAAGCGAATGACCAGGACGGGTGCCGCGTACTTCCGCGGCCGCGACCTGCTCAAGTTGTCGAAGCGTGAGCTGCGCGCCGTCAGAGGCAACGAGATCGCACTCGTGCCACAGGATCCGATGACCTGCCTCGACCCGTTGTTCAAGGTGGGCGACCAGATCGGCGAGTCGATCTGGTCGCACAACCCGGGCATCCGCGGGAAGGCGCTGCGCGACCGGGCCGTCGAGCTGCTCGAGCTCGTGGATATCCCGCAGCCGGAACGGCGATATACGCAGTACCCGCACGAGTACTCAGGCGGGATGCGGCAGCGCGCGATGATCGCGATGGGCATGGCGAATGATCCGTCACTGCTGATTGCCGACGAACCGACCACGGCGCTCGACGTCACCATCCAGGCGCAGATCCTCGAGGTGCTCAAGGAGGCGCAGCGAGAGACGAATGCGGGCGTCATCCTCATCACCCACGACCTGGGGCTCATAGCCGAGATGGCGGACCGGGTGGTGGTGATGTACGCCGGGCACGTGGTGGAGACCGGCGACGTACAGACCATCTTCGAGCGGCCACGGCACCCGTACACCCTCGGGTTGATGAATAGCCTGCCGCAGGCGGCAGGGAACGAACGGTGGCTCAAGCCGATCCCCGGCAGCCCACCGAACATGGCGAACGTGCCCTCCGGGTGCCCGTTCCATCCGCGCTGCCTGCTGTCCCAGGGCAGGGAGAGGTGCCGCACCGAACTACCGGTGCTCACGCAGGTGGACGGTGCCGACCACCAGGCCGCATGTCACTTCTCGCACGAGGTGTCGACGAAGGCTGCGGAGTTGCTCGACGAGGCGGAGCACATCACGTGACCCAGATCAGCGAAGAGAACACGCCCACGCGGCAGCCGGCCGCGGAGCCGATCCTGCGGGTGCGCGACCTGGTCAAGCATTTCCCGATCAACAGCGGTTTGCTGCGTCGGCAGGTCGGTGTCGTGCATGCGATCGACGGTGTCAGCCTCGAGGTGGCGCCGGGGGAGACGTTGGGCATCGTAGGCGAGTCTGGCTGCGGCAAGACCACGCTTGGGCGAACTGTGATCCGGCTGTTGAAGCCGACCAGCGGAACCATCGAGTTCAAGGGCCGCGACATCACCAAGGCCGGGCACGCAGAGCTGCGCGCGCTGCGGCGACAGGTGCAGATCGTCTTCCAGGACCCGTACGCGTCGCTCGACCCGCGGATGACCGTGCACGAGCTGATCGCGGAGCCGCTACGAACCCATGGCCTGTACGCCAAGGGCGGCAGGCGCAAGATCGCCGATTTGATGGAGCTGGTCGGGCTGAAGCCCGAGCACGACGGTCGGTTCCCGCACGAGTTCTCCGGCGGGCAACGGCAGCGGATCGGTGTGGCCAGGGCGCTCGCGCTCGACCCGGAGTTGCTGGTGCTCGACGAGCCGGTGTCGGCGCTCGACGTGTCGATCCAGGCGCAGGTGGTGAACCTGCTGCAGAAGATCCAGGAGGAGCTCGGCCTCGCCTACCTGTTCGTCGCGCACGACCTCACCGTGGTGAAGCACATCTCCGACCGGGTGGCCGTGATGTACCTCGGCAAGTTCGTGGAGACCGGTACGCGCGAGCAGGTGTACCAGCGGCCCAGCCATCCGTACACCCAGGCGCTGTTGTCCGCCGTGCCGATGGCGGAGCCGTCGCTGCGCGGTTCCAGGGAACGGATCGTGCTCGCCGGCGACGTGCCGAACCCGGCCGACCCGCCGTCCGGATGCCGGTTCCGTACCCGGTGTTGGAAGGCGGAGGACATCTGCGCGGAGCAGGAGCCGGCGCTCGAACCGCGCAGCGAGACGCACCCCAGCGCCTGTCACTTCGCGGAGGCGGACACCGCGGTCGCGTTCCCGGTGGCGCCCTCTACGTAGCCGCTCAGGCCGGGAGGGCGGTGTCGGTCGGCTCGCAGCGGGCGGCGAGGTCGTCGACCTGGAGTTCCAGTGCGGACGCGAGCGCGAGCACGGTGAAGAACGCCGGCGTCGCGATCCGGCCGGTCTCGATCTTGCGCAGGGTCTCCACGGAGACCCCGGACACCGCGGCCACGTCGGCCATGGTGCGGTCGCCGCGCGCCTCGCGCAGGACCGTACCCAGCCGGCGGCCGCGCTCACGTTCCATCCGACTCAACGGTGGCCTCACCATGGTGTGATACTAATACCGGGATAGTTATCCCAGCAAGGGGGAGGCGACCTCCGATGCTCGAGCTGAAGACGCCCGGTGAGATCGACGCGATGGCCGCGGCCGGCGCCGTCGTCGCCGACGTGCTCGCGGCGGTGCGGGCGCAGGCCAGCGCGGGGATGCGCCTGGCCGAGCTGGACGCCGTCGCCAGGGACGTGCTGGCCGACGCCGGCGCCACCGGGGTCTTCCTCGGCTACCAGCCGACGTTCGCGACCGCACCGTTCCCCGGCGTCATCTGCACGTCGGTCAATGACGCGGTGCTGCACGGCATCCCCGGTGCCTATCGGCTGGCCGCCGGTGACCTGCTGAGCGTCGACTGCGGCGCCGACCTGGACGGGTGGGTGGGCGACGCCGCCGTCTCGTTCACCGTCGGGGAGACGTCCGCGGCCGACGGCCTGCTGATCGCGACCGCGGAGAACGCGCTGCGCGCCGGCATCGAGGCGGCGGTCGTGGACGGGCGGATCGGCGACATCTCCGCGGCGATCGGCGCCGTCGGGCGCGCGGCCGGGTACGGCATCAACACCGACTTCGGTGGGCACGGCGTCGGGCGGGTGATGCACGAGTCGCCTTCGGTGCCCAACGAGGGCGTCGCCGGTCGTGGCCTGCGGCTGCGGCCCGGCCTGGTCATGGCGATCGAGCCGTGGTTGCTCTCCGGCGGCAGCGACGACTACCGCATCGACGACGACGGCTGGACACTGCGCAGCGCCGACGGCGGCCGCGCCGCCCACGCAGAGCACACGATGGCCGTCACCGAGGACGGCCCCCGCGTCCTCACGGTCCACCGGTGACGGCGGAAAACGGCGTGTGGGTGGTGCGAATGTACAGTACGCTGCCGGTATGGCCGAGGAGAAACAGGAAGCTCCGGACACCGGCGAGAGTGACGATCTCCATCGCAAGTTCCGCGAGGCGCTGGAGCGGAAGAAGAACAGCGAGCACAACACCGGGGACTCCCCGCGTGAGCAGGGCAAGAGCGCGGGCCCCTCGGACGCGAAGGTGAAGCGGCGGTTCCGCCGCAAGTCTGGCTGACACCCGCGCACGGCTTGTCACGGTGGCCGCGCGCTTCCATCCTGGAACTACGAACAGGAAGGGAGCATGCGATGAAGGCGCACGTCGGAGATCATCTGGTCGTCGAGGGCACTCACCTGGATGACCCACGCCGCGAAGGCGAGATCGTTGAGGTCAGCCATCCCGACGGCTCGCCTCCCTATCTGGTGCGCTGGTCGGGCAGTGACGAGGAGACGCTCGTCTTCCCCGGCCCGGACGCCCACATCGAGGCCAAGGGCGGTGCCGCCTAGAGGTTCACGAGCGGCCTGGTGGCCGGTACTTCAGGAGCAGATTGCCCGGAACGGAACACGGTCACCGGTCCGGGCGTCAGGTCGATGCGGTCCTGCAGGCCGGCGTACAGGCTCCGGCCGCGGCCCAGCAGCACCGGGTGCACTAG
>WHTA01000025.1 GCA_009379825.1 Streptosporangiales bacterium | reverse complement strand
CTTAGAGGAAGGAGGGCGTCGGCATGCGCGCTTTCGGTGAGCTGGAGGCGGCGGTGATGAACCGGTTGTGGTCGCTGCGCCGGCCTGCCTCCGTACGCGAGGTACTCGACGCATTGCGCGAGGATCGCGATCTCGCCTATACCACGGTGCTGACCGTGATGGACAAGCTGCACAAGAAGGGTTGGCTGCGGCGCGAATCCGCCGGACGGGCGCACCTGTACGAGCCGGTGGCATCGCGTGACGCGTACACGGCGCGGCTGATGCGCAGCGCGCTCTCCACCAGCCCGAACCATGCCGCGACGTTCGTGCATTTTCTCGCCGAACTTACGCCTGAGGAGTCCGAGGCGCTTCGAGCCGCACTCAGCATCGTGCCGCCTGAGGGCAGGGCTAGTGACCGTCTCGACCGTGCTCGTCGGCTACGGACTCGTTCTGGCGGCCGCTGGCCCGAGAATCCTGACCAGGTCGCGCTGGATGGATCGCGCGCCTCACCTAGCCATCGCCATGTGGCAGGCCGCTACGGCATCGGTGCTGGCAGCCGCGCTGCTGGTGGCGTTGCGGGGCCACTATGCGGGCATCGGTCAACCCTTGGTCGCGATGACTGGGTTGGGCATCGCGTTCGCGCTCTGTGCGTGGACGGGCATCCATCTCGCCCGCGGCTTCGTGGGCGCCGTCCGGGAACGTCGTCTGCACGCGAACATGTTGGCGCCGATCGCTTACCATGACCCGGACCTCGGGGCCCTTGTGGTCGAGCACGACCGCCCGCTCGCTTATTGCCTGCCAGGTCGGGTGCGCAGAATTGTCGTGACGAGTGGGGTCATCCAACGTCTGGATGCCGAGCAACTGGCTGCCGTCCTCGCTCACGAGCGTGCGCACCTCTTCGGTCGCCATCATCTCGCGGTCACTACGGCGGAGGCTCTCGCCCGCGCCTTCCCCTTCGTTCCGCTCTTTCGTACAGCCGCGGATGAGATAGCGCATTGTGTCGAACTCGCCGCCGCCGACGTCGCCGCCCGCCGCCATGACAGTCGGGTAATCGCCGCGGCGGTCCTCTGCATCGCCGGTGCGCCGATCCCACGCAGCGCGCTCGGGGCGAGCGGCCAACGGGTCGCGAGACGGGTGCGGCGCATGCTGACCCAACATCCGCCGCTCGGTCGAATCGCACGTACGGGGAGCGCCACCGTCATCATCGGGCTGCTCGCAGCCCCTGGCATCATCGCGGCGAATCCGGCCATCGCGGCGACACTCGACCGTCACTGCCCGATTCCACTGTGACACGGTTGACTGTGCGAACGGGCTTCTGGACAAACGTAGAGATGCGCCCACTTGTACGCGTAGCTCTGGCGGCGACGGCGGGCGCAATGATGCTCGTGAGCATGCCACCGATAGGTTTGTGGATGCTCCTGCCCGCTGGCGTGGCCTTGCTGGCAATGGCCATCCATGGCTGCGGATGGAGGCGTCGACTGCTCGTGGGCGCGGCAGCCGGTGCAACGTTCTTCGGTCCTGGGCTCTTCTGGCTCACGTCGTTCAACGCATTCGGCTACGTCGCAGTGCTTGCGGTCGAGGTGGGACTCTTCGCCGCGGCGATGGCGATCGTCCCTGGTCGCCGCGGCGGCTGGTGGGCTGTACCCGCGGCGCTCGTGCTGCTTGAGGCGGTACGGACGCGGTTCCCGCTCGGGGGATTTCCGCTGCCCGGTCTCGCCCTCGGGCAGATCGACGGGCCCTTCGGTGTTGCCGCGGGGCTCGGCGGCTCCCTGCTCGTCGTCGCCTTGCCGGCGGCCGCCGGGGTCGCCGTGGTGGCGCCGCTCCTGACGCGTCGCGGAGTGCTCACCGGCGCGAGCATATTGCTCGTGATCGCAGTCGTCGTGGGGATCGCCACGCTGCTGCCGACGCGCTCGCCGCAGTCGCTCGATGTCGCTGTCGTACAGGGCGGTGGGCCACGCGGCATCCCTGCTGTCCGCAGCGATCCGCGCAAGGTCACCGAACGACATTTCGCAGCGACTCAGCAAATCGACGGATCACCGGACCTGGTGCTGTGGCCGGAGGGCGTCGTCGACGTCGACGAGTCGGTGACCAAGTCAGGGCAGGGTGCTCGACTTTCGGCGCTGGCACGGAAGCTCGACACCACACTCGTCGTCGGCGTCGTCGAGCAGGACGGCGACCGCTTCCGTAACGCCGCGGTCGCCTGGGACCCTGACGGGTCGGTAAGTGGTCGCTACGAAAAGGTCCACCGGGTGCCGTTCGGCGAGTACCTGCCGATGCGGCCACTTGTCGAGCGACTTACGGACGACGCCTCGCTCGTCCCCCGTGACGCGATCCCCGGCCGCGGGCCCGGGCGGTTGGACACGACTGCCGGCGAGTTGGGCATCGTGATCTCCTACGAGGTGTTCTTCTCCGACCGCACACGGGCCGCCGCGACCGTTGGTGGGCACATATTGCTTGTGCCCACCAACGCAGCATCGTACACGAGCGAGGAAGTCCCCGCGATGGAAGTTGCAGCTGCGCGGCTGCGAGCCCGTGAGCTGGGCCAGACCGTCCTGCAGGCGGCGCCGACGGGATACTCAGCGATCATCCTTCCGGACGGAACGGTCGTCGGGCGCAGTGAGCTGGAGCGGCCCGGCGTCCTCACCGCGCGGGTACCGTTGCGAGACGAGCGCACTCCGTATACCCGTACCGGTGACTTGCCGATCCTGAGCGCCACCTTGCTCACGCTGCTGCTCGCTGCGTTCGGTAACCGACGGTCCCGTGACGCCCCTCCCGTGTCATCGAAGGGTGACGCGGGTGTGCTTTCCAGGAACTGACTACTAAGAAACCTAGTTCTAGCTAACCTAGTAGCAGCCGGAAACGTCGTGTATCCGGTGGAAGCAGGACGTGAACGGGTCAACGAGTCGGTCGATGGAGGTAGTTGTGTCGCTGCATGGCGCCCGGCGGTCGGCCGACAGGGCCGGGCGTTCGGTTCGTGAGAGTGTCGTCTGGACGCAATACGAGAGCCGAGAAGCGGCCGCCAGCTATGCGGCATCGCATGAGGGTGACGGCCCGTCAGCACGGTACTTCCACTCACGGATGCATGCCATCGAGCAATCGCTAGGCGAGCATCGCGGCGGCGATCTTCTCGACGTCGGCTGTGGCCCCGGCATGCTGGTACGACATCTGCTCGACACTCGCGGTGGCGACCTCCGTATCACGGCGTGCGACCAGTCGCCGGCTATGGTCGACGCCGCCAGGGAGCGAGTCGGGGACATCGCCCGGCTCCAGGTGGCGCGAGCGGAGTGCCTGCCCTTCCCCGATGCCAGCTTCGACGTCGTTCTCGCGATGGGGGTGCTGGAGTACACCGATGCTTCCTGCGCGCTGCGCGAGGCCGCGCGGGTGCTCCGACCGAACGGCCTCCTGCTGGCGACCATGCTCAATCCGCTCAGCCCTTACCGGCTCTTCGAGTGGGTGCTCTACTGGCCGGCGGTTCGCCTTCTCGGACGACTTGAACGGGTGGCGGGAGTACCTCCCGAACGACGGCACGGAGTCCGCACCTCGGGCATCCGGGCGGTGCCGCCACGGAGGCTCCGAGGCAAGATGCGCGGCGTCGGCCTGGCTCCCGATGACGTGATCCACTACGACTTGACGCTACTCCTGCCACCATTCGACAAGTTCGTCCGCCGGCGGACGCGGAGCTGGCGCACGCATCCGGAGAGAACGATCGGCCGCGGCGTTCGTGGCTGGATGGGGACCGCGTACCTGGTCGCGGCCCGGCGTACGTGACCCGTCGGACACCTCGCCCTACGGCGGCGCGGAAGTCACGATGAGCGTCCCCGGCCGCCTCCAGCTCATCCGAGTGACTCAGCTGAACGAGAACACGATCTGATCGACGAGCCGTCCCCGAAGCGACAGCTGGGCGGCATCACTGGGGCAGCGTCGCGTATGCCCGCAATGCTCTAAGCTACTTAGGAGAGCGTCTAGAGAAAGCAGTGCCACTGATGACCGCCAGTGCCTACGAGTCGCACCGCACCCGGTCCGCCCGCGTGTCGTTGAGGCTGCGGTGGGAGCAGGTGGACAGGCACCGCCGACTGGTCTACGTGGCGCTCGGCGGCCTGGTTCTCGGCGGGGCGATGGCGGTGTTCGGGTTGCCGCCTATCGACATGCACGGGCCGCTGCATCGCTTCTTCGGGATCATGGACCCGCTCTGCGGTGGCACCCGTGGAGTGCGGTACGCCATGCGAGGGGAGTGGGGACTCGCCTGGGCGTACAACCCGGTCAGTATTCCCCTGGTGGTCGGTGCGATTGCGCTCGTCGCACGCCATGCGGTTGGCAAACTGAGCGGGCGATGGCTCAATGTGCGCCTCGCGCTCCCGCGATGGGTGCTGATACTGCTGATCGTCCTGCCGCTGGTGGTGCTGGAGATCAACCAACAGCTGCACGCCGCCTTGCTGATGGGCCCGTGAGTAACCTGCGGGAGTGGTGGTGGGCGTGTTGTGGTCAGTGGGGTGTGCGCAGCGTTCGTCGCCCGGCTCCAGCCGTGGGTGGCACGCTGGCACCCTTTGTGTGAGCTCAGGTCAGGTGGCGGCAGGGTATTGCGGTCAGGCGTAGGAGTGGAGCATACCTGCGGCAGACGTCGTCAGCTGGTTCGTGTTTCTCCGCCCACTGCTTCTGCGTCTCGAACATCCGGTGGTATATCTCCTCGAGCCGCAGCCGACGGGATCGCCGCTGTGCAGATCGCGATCGCCGAGGCCGAGCAGCTCGCCAGCAGGTCGCTCATCGAGCTGTTGCCCGCCATCCGGATATCGGCGAGCCTGTGCGGATCGAGCTCGTCCCCGGCAACGGCGGCGCGTTCAAGGCGTTCAAGGCCCAGACGTTTCGCCCGGATCATCGCCTCGCACCCGGGCTGATCCCGCCCCGGCGGAATCCGGAACATGTTCAGCAGCCATGTCTACGCATTAGCGTATGTGTTTATACGGGCTCACGAACTATGATGTTCGTAGCAACGTATTCATTGTCTGGCCAACTGAACTCCCGGCGACGGTGGTGTGGTTGGGCGGCACCATGAGGGGCGATCCATGAGCAGCGCACAGGTGCGGCATCGTCTCGGGCGTCTGCCATGGAACGCGCGGAGTTCCGGGGCTGACAACGCGGTCCTGGTGGACGGCTGGAGGCATTGATGGCGGCTCCATCGCGGCGTCGGTTTCTGGTTGGAGGCGCTGTGGCAGGCACGGCCAGTGCCGCGCTCGGGGCACGGAGCGTGGTCAGGGACTCAGGCGCCCCGGCTAAGGCAGCCAGTGGGCATACCGGCGGACATGGCAACGGGGTGAACGGCCCGACGTTTCGCGAGGGTGGCGCCGTCGACCATCGCGGCAACGGTTTCCATCCGAGCAAGATCCTGCGCGATTTCGACTACGGCCGCGTCTCGCATACGGGGCAGGGGCGAGTGCTGCGCGAGTGGGAGATCGTTGCCGGCGACAAGGAGGTGGAGGTCGCGCCCGGCGTCCGGTTCCCTGCCTGGACCTTCAATGGCCGGGTGCCGGGGCCGACGCTGCGCTGCCGGGAGGGTGATCTGCTGCGGGTTCGGTTCACCAACGGCTCGGCCCACCCACACACGATGCACTTCCACGGCATCCATCCAGCCGAGATGGACGGGGTTCCCGACGTCGGGCTCGGTGTGATCGACCCCGGCCGTAGCGTGGTCTATGAGTTCGACGCCAAGCCGTTCGGGGTGCACCTGTACCACTGCCATGTGGGACCGCTGGCCGAGCACATCTCCCGGGGCCTGTATGGCACGTTCATCGTCGACCCGCCCCAGCCGCGTCGGTCTGCGGACGAGCTGGTGATGGTGATGCACGGCTACAACACGACGTTCGACGGGCAGGGCAACCAGCTCTACGCGGTCAACGGCATCCCGTTCCACTTCATGCACGAGCCGGTCCGGGTGCGTCGCGGCGAGCTGGTCCGGATCTACCTGGTCAACATCCTGGAGTACGACCCGATCAACAGTTTCCACCTGCACGGCAACTTCTTCGACTACTACCCGACCGGGACCCGGCTGGAACCTGCGGAGTACACCGACACGATCGCCCAGGCGCAGGGTCAGCGAGGCATCTGTGAGGTGCGGTTCCCGTACGCGGGGCGGTTCATGTTCCATGCGCACCAGACGGAGTTCGCCGAACTCGGGTGGATGGGCTTCTTCGAGGTGACCGAGTGACTGTCGACCGAGTTGGGAGTGCGCGGGCGTGGGTGCCCGCGATCATATGCGTCGTCCTCATCGGCGTGGTCTTGGTCGCACTCGCCGTAGTTGGCGGCCGGACGCTGCCCGACCGGGCAGGACCGCCGATCGAGCAACTCGCCGTGGAACGCAATGAGCTTTCTCCCGGCTCCATCACGCTGACTCTGCGCAACACCGGTCCGGATCCGGTACAGGTCGCGCAGGTGTTCGTCAACGACGCCTACGTCGACTTCGACGGCGGGACGCGGCCGATTGAAAGACTCGATACGGAAACGCTGCGGCTGGCGTACCCGTGGCAGAGCGGGCAGCCATACCAGGTGTCGATCGTCACCTCCACCGGTGTGGTGATCGAGCACGAGATCCCTGCCGCGGTCGACACTCCGCAGGCCGGCGGCGGTTTCTTCGCTCTGATGGCTCTGCTGGGCACCTACGTCGGAATCATTCCGGTCGTGCTGGGGATGCTCTTCCTGCCGGCGTTGCGCCGTATCGGCAGCCGCGGCGTGCGGGCGTTGTTGGCGTTGACCGTCGGGCTGTTGGCGTTCCTCGCGGTGGACGCCACCATCGAGGGCTTGGAGCTCGCCGGGACCGGGGGCGGCGCGTTCGGCGGCCCGGCGTTGGTCGTGCTCGGCGCCGTGTTGGCGTTCCTCGCGTTGACCGCGGTGGACCATCGCCTCAGGACCCGCGCCCGCCACGGAGAACCACGCCGAGTCAGCGGAACCCGCCTCGCGTTCATGATCGCGATTGGGATCGGGCTGCATAATCTCGGCGAAGGTCTGGCCATCGGCGCCGCCTATGCCGTCGGTGAACTCGCTCTAGGTGCCACCTTGGTTGTCGGGTTCACCATTCAGAACACCACCGAGGGTCTCGCGATCGTCGCACCCCTTACCCGACGACGCCCGGCCTTGTCCCGGCTTCTCGGCCTCGGTGTCCTGGCCGGGGCGCCGGCTATCGGGGGTGCTCTCCTCGGCGCGACCGTGACCAACGCGGAGCTGTCGGCGTTCCTGCTCGGCGTCGGCGTGGGCGCCATCGTCCAGGTAGTCGTCCAGATGGCCCCCTCGCTGCGCGGCCGCGACGACCGGGTCCTCGACCCGGCCACCATCGGCGGTGTCGCCGCGGGCCTGCTCACGATGTACCTCACCGGGCTTCTCGTCATCGCCTGACACCGGCGGCGCCCCGGTCGCGATGAGGACGGGGTTGGAGTAGAGCTACAGGTCGACCACGGGTTCGCGGCCAGCGGGTCACCGACGTGTCCTTCGAACGACGGCCCGGTCAAGGTTCGCCCCTGGCCATGTGCCCGCCACCGTGGTGGCGGGCACACCATCAGCCGCAGGTATTGGACCTCGGCATCGCAACCGCGGGCTCGACTCAGCGAGCGTAGCTGCGGGCGTGTCGCCATTCCCGGCATCACCGTGCTCGGCATGTCCATCCACACCATCCGGGGCCCGGTCGGACGCCTGTGGCAGGTCCCAGGAGACTAGCCACCGTGCATCTGGCCGATCTGCCGCTGTTGGGTCAGCATCACATCGCGCCGTGCTCGAGCGAGTGCACAGCCTGGCCGTCGTTGACGATGTCCGGGTAGGTACCGCAGTTCACCACAGCGGCAAGTGGTCACCACCGACCGACGGGGCCGCTGCTTGGCTCGCTCTTGTCGACGACGACGCGCCCCGATCGTTGCTCTTCACCTCGCGGCCCGTCGCCCCAACGACACATGACCAACGAAATAACTAAGCACCTTAGGTGACAGGCGTGGGGACCGTGACCGAAGACTTGAACGCTGGGTGGCGATGAGCACCAGAACCTGGGCCAAGGACGCTCTCGCCGGCCGCCTGCGTCGTCGCCGTCCTGGGCTGGGTGGGGATCGGCTCCTGCGGCATCGTCGCGCTCGCCTATGGCTTCCTGGTCGGCGGTCCTGGTGGTTTCGTGCTCGGCATCCTGTTTTGCGACGCTGCCCGTCCCCTGCTCGTCTTCGCGGTGCTCAGCCTCGACCGGTTGGAGCCCAAACCGACTCGCAACCTCGTACTTGCGTTCGCGTGGGGCGCCGCGGTGGCGGTGGTGATCGCGCTCGTCCTGGAGGCGACCATCGGTGTGACGTTCGATGACCGCCTGTTCGGCGCCGCAGTGGTGGCACCCGTCGTCGAGGAGACGGCCAAGGGCCTGATCATCTTCTTGATCCTGCACGTGCAGAAGACCTCGACGGTCCGACCGACGGCATCGTCTATGCCGGAATGGTGGGACTGGGCTTCGCGATGAGCGAGAACATCGTCTACTACGGTGCCTCGCTGGGGAAAGGGGCGGCCAGCCTCGTCGGCACGTTCGTGTTGCGTGGGATCTTCTCGCCGCCGACGCACCCGCTGTTCACCTCGGCGACCGGTATCGCGTTGGGGTATGCCGCGCTCACACGCCGTACGGCACCGCGGTGGGTGCTGCCAGTCGGCGGGCTGCTGCTCGCGCTGCTCCTGCATGGCGCGTGGAACGGCCTCGGCCAGTTGTTCAGTGTCTTCGGGTTGGTGTTCGTCTACGTCTCTCTCATGGTGCCGATGCTTGTCGCGTGCATCCTGATCGCGTCCTTCGAACGCAGGCGGGTACTTCGCGCGACGACCGCGTCTTCCAGCTCGACGAGATCGGTGTGCTTTCGACGATGAGGTCCCGCCGCAAGCTGCGCCGGTTGATGCGCGACTACCAGCAGCCAGCCAGTTGGCGATGCTGGACGAGCACGCGTCGCGCGGCACCGCAGGACCGGAGTACGGGCCACGGCGGGAGGCGCTCGTCTGGGTGCTGCTGATGTGCAAGGCAGCCTTTTCGGGCAACACACGGATGGCCCACAACCTCGCCGAGATCGAGGGCACCCTGCCGTCGCCCGCACGGCCGGCGAGCTGAACTGCTGCTTCGGCCGCCGCAGCAGGGCGGCCCGGGAGCGGCCCAGATCCCGACAGGGAATAGGTGACAGCCGCTGCCGGGCGGGGTTGCGTCAGGCGGTCGGGCGTGTTGCCGCGGCCGTGGCCGCTTGTGCTGGGCGTGCAGTGCGCGGCTCGAGGACGTGTTCGGCGAGTAAACCGTAGATCACGCCGAACGATGCCCACAGCAGGGCTTGGATGCCCAGTGAGGCGAGCCGGAATTGCCATAGCGCGGTAGCCGGGAAGTCCCCGGGCGTCTCGTTGACGGTCGGCAGGAAGACCATCACCACCGCGATAACCACGATGCAGGCGCTCGCTGCGGCGATGGCGGCATTCCAGGTGCCGAGCCGCCGGGCCAGGCGTCGGCCTACGATCACTGCGGCGACCACCGCCAGCACGGCCAGCGCGACCATCCCGAAGTACAGCGTGGTGCGGGTGCCGATGGTGTCGGGGGCACTGGAGCCCGGCGGGTTGGCAGGGTACTTCAGGAACGGCACCAGGTAGACGGTGACGAACGCGGCAGCGGCGATGAGCATGGCGGTAGCTCGCGCGCCGAGTCGCCCGAGGCGCCCCAGGGCGACGCAGAACGTCAGTGCTGCGAGTCCGCCCATGGCGGTGCCAAAGACCAGGACTGCGGTGGCGAGGCCCGCGGTCGACTGGAGGCCGCGGCTGACCAGGTCCATGCCGTGCTCCGTGGTGTGAGCGTCCTCGTAGGCGAGGCCCGCTTCTACGCCGGGCTCACCGATGAGGTACGCAAGGCCGAAGGCCAGCAGCCCTGCGGCAGCCCCCGCGAGCATGCCGTGGACGAGCAGGATGCGAACAGTTGCAGAGTTCATGCGGCTGTCCACGCGTATCAGTGGCAGGGGAAGCCGAGCAGGTGTCGGCCGTCATGGAGCCATTCGTGGACGCCCTCGCCGGACAGCATCGAGGTGGCGCCCTGCTCCGCGCCGACGAAGTACAGCAGGATCACCAGCAATAGGCCGAAGAGCGCGGCCCAGGGCAAGATCGCCCGGAACGGCAACTTGGGCGCGGCGGGGTTCGGGTGTGTGGCGGTGACAGTGGCGGACTGCGCCATGGCGGCCTCCTTCGGGAACACGCGTCCCGTCTCGGTGGAGCACGCGACGACGGCACGTGGGTCTGACTCACCGCCAGCACCCCAGTAGCGGGGGGATGCCGACCGGCTCACAGTGGCGCGACCGTGCCGGATTTTCACCGGACTTCCAGACGCACCGTCGTCCTAACGGACACGACAGTACCGGTTGCCGCCGCCGCCGGCAAAGATCCTTCGCTCACGTTGTGCCGGGGACGCGGATAGCCTCCAGGTCATGACCATCCGGCTGACTCTGGTTACTCCCGCACCCGGACGGTCCCTGCGCCAGGCGCGCATCGACGACGACCGGCCACTGGACGAGGATGGTCGGCGCCGCGCGCATGAGGCGGGATCCGGACTCCCGCGGGCCGGCCGCTACCTCACCGCGCCCTCGCGCCGGTGTCGGGAGACTGCCGTCGCGGTCGGCGTAGACGCCTGCGTCGAGGAGGAGCTGCGCGACATCGACCTCGGAGCCTGGCGTGGTCGCACGTTGGAGGAACTGGCAGCGACCGACCCAGATGCATTGGCCGCCTGGACGACTGATCCGTCCGCTGCTTCGCATGGCGGTGAGTCCGTCCTCCGGTTCTGCCGCCGTATCGCCGCCTGGCTGGATCACTTGCCCGACGACACCAGCGGCGCTCTGGCGATCGTCGCCATCACCGAACCCGCGACTGCGCGTGCCGCCGTCGTGCATGCCCTCGGCGCACCTCCGCAGGGGTTCTGGCGCATCGACATCCCCCCGCTGGCGTCCGTCCGCCTCACCGGCCGGGCGGGCCGCTGGAACCTCCGCCTGGGCTAACGGAGTTGTCACAGAAAGTCACCAGGGCCTCGCTTCGCGCCGACACCAGCGCGTCGCACTTCGAGCGCTGGCCGAACGGCGGCGGCGCGGTCAACCCCTATCCCTTCGTGCGCCCTCTCTGCGGGTAGGAACCGGCCTGGAACCGAGGCGGTGGTGCACCTTGGTCCATCGATCGACGACAGCAGCCGACACGCGGGGACGAAGGCGCTTCAGCACCAGGTACCCGAGCACGCTGCTGGCCAGGAAGGCGAGCAGCACGCCCAGCAGGTCCCGTACGCCGAACAGCCACAGGACACCCCAGCAGGCGAGGAACAAACAGTACGAACCGAGCGGCGACGTACGGAAGGAACGTGCGCATCCTGGTCAAAGGTTACGTGCGACTCATCGGTGCCGGACCTGACCCCCATCAACTATCAGCGAACCGGTGCCGCGAATGCCGCCGTCGTCATGGGCGCGCAGCGGTAGCCGCGAGTTCCCGGTTGCTGCTCTTTGTGGGGACGACAGGCAATCGTGGAGCGCGGCCAGCACGCACGCCGTTGGCGATGACGACGACCTCGGCGACCTCGTGCACCGCGACGACCGCGGCCAGGCCGAGGACGCCGAACAGCGCAAGTGGCATCAGGATCGTGATGATCGCAAGGGAGAGACCGACGTTCTGCAGCATGATCGCCCGGGAGCGGCGGGCGTGGTCGAGGACCTGGGGCAGGTGCCGGAGGTCCTCGCCCATCAGGGCGACATCGGCGGTCTCGATCGCCACGTCGGTGCCCATGGCACCCATCGCGATGCCGAGGTCTGCGGTCGCCAATGCGGGCGCGTCGTTGACGCCGTCGCCGACCATGGCGGTCGGGCTGATGCCGCGTAGCTCCGTGACGAGCCTGGATTTGTCCTCGGGCAGCAGTTCGGCGTGCACCGACTCGATCCCGGCCTCGGTCGCGAGCGCGGTCGCAGTCCGCCGGTTGTCGCCGGTGAGCATGGTGATCCGGTAGCCCTGGTCACGCAATGAGGTGATGACCTCGACGGCCTCCGGCCGCAGTTCGTCGCGGACGCCGACCACGCCTATCGGTCGTCCGTCCCGTTCGATCACCACAGCTGTGGCACCGGCGGTCTGCATCCGTTTCGCGGCACCGGCTAGCTCACCCGCGTCGATCCAGCCCGGCCGGCCGAGCCGAACGAGTTGACCGTCCATGCGACCGGTGAGGCCGGCACCGGCGACGGCCTCCACCGCGGTGCCGTACGGCGTGCGAGCGGATGCTCGCTGCGCGCCTCCAGGGCGGCGGCCACGCGGAGCACGTCGCCGCGGGTGACACCGGCACCGGTGGCGACGTCCACGACGGCGGGCTGGTTGCGCGTCAGCGTGCCCGTCTTGTCCAATGCGATCTGTCGAACTTGGCCCAGCGCCTCCAGCGCGGCGCCGCCCTTGACCAGCGCGCCGAGCCGGCTGGCGGCCCCGACTGCGGCGACGACGGTCACCGGTACGGCGATCGCGAGAGCGCACGGCGACGCGGCCACCAGCACCACGAGGGCTCGTTCGATCCAGGTCAACGGGTCGCCGAACAAGCTCCCAAGTCCCGCGATCAGCACGCCCGCGATCATGATGCCGGGAACCAGCGGCCTGGCGATCCGGTCCGCGAGCCGTTGGCTGGTTCCCTTGCGCGCCTGCTCTGCTTCGATGATCCGGACGATCCTGGCCAACGAGTTGTCCGCCGCGCCGGCGGTGACCTCGACCTCGAGTGCGCCAGATCCGTTGATAGCTCCGGCGAACACCGCATCGTCCTGGCCAACGGGTACCGACTCACCTGTGATCGCCGACACGTCCAGCGCGGTCCGCCCGGCCCGGACGACGCCGTCGGTGGCGAGCCGCTCACCGGGCTTCACCACCATGACGTCGCCGACGCGCAACTCGGCAAGTACCACCACGTGCTCGGTGCCGCCCCGCAGTACCGTGGCCTGCTCTGGCACCAGCGACAGCAACGCGCGCAGCCCGCGGCGGGTGCGGGCCAGCGAATACTCCTCCAACCCCTCGCTGATGGAGAACAGGAACGCCAACATGGCGGTCTCGCCGACCTCGCCGAGGAAGACGGCGCCCACAGTGGCGATCGTCATCAGCGTGCCGACGCCGATCTTGCCCCTCACCAGTCGCTCGAGAGTGCCGGGCACGAACGTCCACGCCCCAACCAGCAGCGCCACCGCCTTCAGGCCGAGCACCACCCACTGCGCACCGCTAGCCCAGCCGGTCACGTATCCGGCGAGCAGGATCACGCCGGACACCGCCGCGAAGCGCAGCTCGCTCACCTGCCACAACCGGTCGGGCTCGTGCGCATCGGCGCTCGGGTCGGCCGCGTTGCTCGGCTCGCCGCAGCAGGCGCCGCTCACCGTGCACGTCCCTTCACGTCGGTGGCCGGCATGCCGTAGACCGGGCACAGCGCCACCGCCTCGCCGGTGGCAGCGAGGAGTCGCTCAGCGGCGAGGAGCAGGTCGAGCAGCTCCGGCACCGCCAACGCGTAGAACACTTGCCGCCCCTCCGGCCGGCCGGCCACGAGTCCGCAATCGCGCAGGCAGGCCAGGTGCGTCGACACCGTCGACTGCGGCAGCCCCAACGCATCGGTGAGATCCACCACTCGAGCCTCTCCGTCCCCAAGCTGCCGCACGATCGACAGCCTCGTCGGATCCGCCAGCGAATGGAACAAGGACACAGCAGCGGTCAACCCGCCGTGCGCCTTACTTTTGATCGGCATTCTCTGATGATAGCGCGCCTGCTAGATGCTTTGTGATGAGGCTCGGTGGTTGCTCACTGCTTGGTCCCGGCGCCACGGTCACCGACGGTGAGGAGCGGCCGGCGGCAAATGGCCGGCCGGCGAACACGTGCGCGGCGAGTTCAGTGTCGGGTACAACGACTCGACCACGCCGCCAACCCCGATCATCGGTGGGACGCCATCTACCCGCTGGCGGTGACCGTCGAGAAGGCATGCAGATTCGACCTGTCTTGGATCGTGCCCACGGACCCCGGTGGCCCAAACACTCGAAGCTGGACGTCGAGGAACGCTACCGGGTGGTCCCGATGCCGCTGTCCGCCGCGACCAACCGGCTGTTTGTCGACCAGGTCGGGCAAGATCGCGTCGGTGGCGGGTTGAACAACACCGTGGTTGCCGACGTGGTCGCAGCGATTGCACAGGCCGCCTCGGGGCGAGAAGACGCGAACGGTATCGCTGTGGCCAGCCCAGCGCGCGAAGTCGACTGCGATCATCATCGACACGTCCTTCGCCCGGGTGAGCTGCTACTGGTCGTGCGCGGCGTCGGCGCCTAACGCGACCGTGCCGGTTACGGTCGCGTCGGCGCCGTCCTGATCTGCTGAGGTTTCGAGTTCGGGCTGTGCGTCGGTCCAGTCCTGACGGAGGGTGGTGATCGCGCGTTCGGTGTCGTTTAGGCGCTCAAGCAGCTGGCGCCGCAGGGCGCGTACCTGCTCACGCTGACGTTGGGCGTCGGCCAGGATCGCGGCGCTGCGCTGTCGGGCGGTGGCCTGGAGTTGGTCGGCGTGGCGTTCGGCGTCGGCGACCCGTTGGCCGGCGGTGTCGGCGTAGTGTTCAGCGGCGGCATGGAACTGGTAGGCCTGCCGGGTGACCGCGTCCGCGGCTTCCTGGGCGCGCACAAGGATGGTGGCGGCGGTCCTCTCGGCCCGGGCTCGGATGGCGTCTTGCTCGACGTCTCGGCGGGACAGTGCCTGTTCGAGGACGGTGATCCGGTCAAGGGCGGCGGCGTATGCGACCGCGACACGACGTGCGAATGCGTCGATGTCCGCTGGCCGGTAGCCGCGCCATTTGCGGCGGAAGGTCGCGCCGGAGATGTCGCTGGGTTGCAGGGTCATCCCGTCGGCGGTGCTGGTGGGTGCGGTCGGGGCGGCGGGCCGGTGCAGTCTTCGGTTGTCGCGGAAGCGAAGCAGTCGCAGGGAGTTGGTGACAACACTGACCGAGGAGAACCCCATCGCGGCGCCGGCCAGGATCGGGTTGAGCAGGCCGATTGCGGCCAGCGGGATCAGTGCGGTGTTGTAGGCGAACGCCCAGCCGAGGTTCTGCCAGATGGTGCGGTACGTTCGCCGTGAAAGCCGGATCGCGGTGGGCACGCCGGGCAGGTCGCCACGCATCAACGTCAGGTCGCTGGACTCGATCGCGACGTCGGTGCCGGTGCCGATCGCGATGCCCAGGTCGGCGGCGACCAGCGCTGGCGCGTCGTTGACGCCGTCGCCGACCATCGCGACTCGTTCGCCGCGGGCCTGCAGCAGGGCCACCTCGGACTGCTTGTCCGCAGGGAGTACCTCGGCCAGCACGGTGTCGATGCCGACCTCGGTGGCGATCGCGTCCGCGGTACGCGCGTTGTCGCCGGTGATCATCGCAACGCGCAGCCCCATGCGGTGCAGCTCGCCGACCACCGCGGCAGCATCCGGCTTCAGCCTGTCCGCCACTGCGACCACACCGCGGACGACGCCTTCCCAGCCCGCGAACACCGCCGTCCTGCCCTCGGCCTCCATCCGATCCGCCGCCCTGGCCAGCTCGTCCGAGAGTACGAGACCGGCCTCGGCGACGAGCTTACGGCGCCCCACCCACACAGGCTCCCCTTCGAGCCGGGCACGGACACCGTGTCCGGCCACGGACTCGAAATCGGTGACTGCAGGTAGCCGACCGAGTGTCTTGGTTGCGGTGGCGGCGATCGCCGCGCCGATCGGGTGTTCGCTGTCGGCCTCGACTGCCCCGGCTCGGCGCAGTAACTCGCCAGCTGTAGTTGTCGGGTCGACCGCTGTGTCGGTCACCGCCATCTGTCCGGTTGTCAGCGTGCCGGTCTTGTCGAAGATCACGGTCGTGATCGTGCGCGTACGCTCGAGTACCTCCACGCCCTTGATCAAGATGCCCAAGGCGGCGCCGCGGCCGGTGCCAACCATGATCGCGACCGGCGTAGCCAGTCCGAGTGCGCAAGGGCAAGCCACGATCAGGACCGCGACCGCGGCGATCAACCCAGCGGCCGGGTCGCTGGCCAGCAGCCACCAGAGCGCGAACGTGACCAGGGCGACCGCCAGGACGGTCGGGACGAAGATCGCCGAGATCTGGTCTGCCAGCCGTTGCGCCTGCCCCTTCCCGGATTGCGCGGCCTGGACCAGGGCGACGATCTGCGCGAGCGCGGTGTCGGCGCCGACCGCACTAGCGCGGACGGTAAGCACGCCGCTGGTGTTCATGCTCGCACCGGCAACCTGTTGCCCGACGGTCTTGTCGACCGGGACTGATTCGCCGGTCAGCATCGACTCGTCGACCGCGCTGGCTCCGTCGACGACCTCGCCGTCGGTGGGGACCTTCTCGCCCGGTCGTACTCGCATCAGATCCCCGACCCGGACCCGCTCGACTGGGACCATCACCTCCACGCCGTCACGGATCAGCCGGGCCTCCTTCGCCCCCAACTCCAGCAGCGCCCGGATCGCCCGGCCGGCCCGCCGCCGGGCGCGGACCTCGAAGTATCGGCCGAGCACCAGGAACGCGATCAACAACGCCGCGGTCTCGAAGTACAACTCCGACTGTCCGCGCGCCAGTTGAGCTACCGAGAACGCGTAGGCGGCCAGCGTGCCCAGCGCGATCAGAGTGTCCATGTTCGCGCCTAGCCGGCCAGCGCGGCGGGCCGCTTCCCGCAGGAACGGCCAACCCACGAAGAACTGCACCGGCGTCGCCAACGCCAACTGTGCCCACGGCGCCCACCGCGCGTCCATCATCTCCGGTGCGAAGGCGATACCCATCGTCGCCAGTCCCAGCGGCCACGCGACGAGGACCCGGCGCAGCCAGGACCGTTGCGCGGCCACCTCCTCGGCGTCCTCGTCCGTGAACCGGTCGGCGTCAGTGGTGTCCGGCTGGAGCGGCACCAGATCGTACCCGATCTTGGCCACCGCCGCCGAAAGAAGCTCCGGCTTCACTGCCTCGATACCCACAGTCAGCTGCGCTGTGCCGGTCGCGTAGTTGACCTCGGCCTCCAGCACCCCGGCCTGCTTTCCCAGCACCCGCTGCACTCGCGCCGCACACGACCCGCACGTCATGCCGCGCACCGCGAACGCCAGCGTGAGTCCGGGCTCGACCACTGTCTCCGACACCACTACTACCTCCTAAGACCCATAGGAGCTTAGTTGGTATGGTGTGCGTCGTTCAGCACCCCCCACCGAGCCCGACGAATGGAGGACCGGGTGATATCTAGTCGCGAGGGCATCGTCGCCGGCTTCGCGCCATGACCGGCCTAGCCGGTTGCGGGGGCGCAGGCGCGCCCGGCGCCAACGCGGCGACTATCGGCTCTGGCGCCGCGCAGGTGTTCACAGCCGACGATCGCACATTGAGCGGCATTCTGTCCGATGGCCCGCTGGACGGATCCGACCTCGGCGGTCTCCTGCTGCTCACCGGCCACCTCGCGCTGGCCGCATGAGGCGGACTGAATTCATCAACTGGCTGTATGCCACCGCCGGCCCGGTCAGGTCGGCATCTGACCCACGACCACGCCCACCCTCAGGAGAATGGTGAACCTCATCGCGGTCCTGGCCACCGGCCTGTTCGCCGGCGGCGTGTCGTGCGCCGCCGTCCAGGGCGGCCTCCTCGCTGGCCTCATCGCCCGCCAACGCGGTGACGACCCGCATACGCCAGCCGGCAATTACCGCAAACCCGGCCATCGGGCCGGCAAACCGAAAGCCCCGAGACCTGCCCGTACCAGCCGGACGTCCGGCGTCAAGAGCGACCGGCGCACTCGCGCGGTGCCGGCACCGAGACGGTGGACCGCGCGGCTGGCCGACGACATGGCCCCGATCGGCGGCTTTCTGGCCGGCAAGCTGCTTTCCCACACGATCCTCGGCGCGCTGCTGGGCACGATCGGAAGCGTCGTCCAGCTCTCGCCAACCGCGCGCGCCCTGCTTCAGCTGGCCGCCGGCGGGCTGGTCATTGCGTTTGGCTTGGCCCAGCTCGGCATACCCGGTTTCCGCCGGCTCGCCGTCCAGCCGCCGGCCGCGCTGGCCCGGTTCGTCCGCGGCCGCAGCCGCTCGGCCTCCGCGCTCGCTCCCGCCCTGTTAGGCCTGGCCACCGTCCTCATCCCGTGCGGGGTGACGCTGTCGGTGGAAGCGCTTGCGCTAGCCTCCGGATCCTGGTGGGCCGGCGCGGCGACCATGGCCGTCTTCGTCATCGGCACCAGCCCGCTGTTCGCCGCCCTCGGCTACCTGGCCCGTAAGGTCGTCACCGCCTGGCGCGGCCGGCTCGCCCTAGCGACCGGACTGCTCGTGGTCGGCCTCGGCGTGTATACCCTCAACGGCGGTCTCACGCTGCTCGACTCGCCACTGGCCGCGGCCAACCTGTCGCAAACCCTCGGTCTGGCCCCGTCGGCGGCGACCACGGAAACCGTCACCACCACCGCGGGCCGGCAAACCGTCACCGTCACCGCCACCTCGGACGCCTACAGCCCAGCCAATACCCAGGTCAAAGCCGGACTGTCCACCACTCTGGTCATCCGCGCCGAGGACGCCACCGGCTGCATCCGATCCTTCGTCATCCGCGACAAGCAATACATCTTGCCCGAAAACGGCGACACCCGCATCGAACTCGGCACACTGCGGCCCGGACGCCTCACCTACCGGTGCGGCATGGGCATGTACTCCGGCCAGCTCACCGTCGCTTCATAAGACATCTTGGCATGAAAGAAGTACACCGGATGGTCACGTACATGTTCACCGTCGAGGGCATGCACTGCGGTAGCTGCGGCATGCTCATCGACGAAACCCTCGAAGACCTCAACGGCGTCCTACGCGCCAGCACCAGCCTGCGCACCCGCCGCAGCATCGTCGAAGCTGACCCAGTCAAGTGTCAGCCCGAGGATGTGATCGCCGCGATCACTACCGCGGGCTACACCGCGCGCGAGGTGCCGGTGGCTTGACCACCGAGGTTGCCCACGGGGCAAACCGTATTCAGACGGTCCCGAGCCGAGGGCGGCGAATGCTCCGGCGCCGGTCATGGTGCGCGGCGATCCGGCGGTCTTCATCCTGATCTTGGTGGGTCCGATGTCTTGCTCAGAGCCGTTGTTGGTGAACGGAACCGAAGGGTTCGGCCGGTCGTTCGTGTTCGGCCCGTTCGTCGGAGCCGACCGCGGCAGCCACGTGCTCGACACGACCACCCCCGAACGCCCTGGTGGCTCGCGGTCCAGGGCGCGACCTGGCGCTGCCTCGAGGAGCCCAGCTCCTCGGTCGACAGGCCCCGCGCCAAGTACCCACAACACCCCGACAGCTGCACCGACAACACCGGCTTCCGCTGCGCAACCGACGACCCCAGGACAGGAAGCTGACCACCGCGATCTGGTCGGACCTGCGAAGTGCGTGATGAGTTGGCGCGGCGATCCGGCCCAGCGGCACTCGAGGTCACGCGGCCTGCCAGGTGAGCCGCACGCTCAGCGCTGTGACAGGCCCGACATGCGGTTGAGGTATTCGTCTTCGTCGATCTCGCCCGCCGCATAGCGGCGCCGGAGAACCTCCTCTGGGGACTCCACCGCACTCCGTTCACGACGTCCGGGCGGCAGCAATCGGGCGTCCGGGCGTCGCACGAGCGCCACGACACCAGCCACCGCCCCAGCGAGGAGGGCGAGGAGGAGGACCGCCCAGACGAGCATCCAGGCCCCCATTCCGGCCATCATCGAGCCCATGTCATCCATCCTTTCGGGCCTCCTGTCCAGAGATCACGACGTCTTCTTCGTATCCACGGGCGCTTCGCCGGCTCAGACCACGAGCGGGAGGAGGACCGCCGCGGTCAGGATGACGGCGGCGGTGATCGCGGTGAGGCGTGGGCCGATGAGCGTCTTGCGGCGTTCCGCGCGTAATCGCAGGACGCCCTGGCGGCCGAGGGTGTATGCGGCCAGGGCGGCGACGAAGATGCCACCGTTGGCCGGTCCGGCGACCAGGACTGTTGCGAGCGCCGCCGCCCCGAGCGCGGCTGCCAGGCCGGCTTCGAGCAGCTGAGTCGGGTAACGACGCGTACCGACTCGTTGATCCGACGACCAGATTCCCCACCGGGACGGCGTCGGTCGTCCGCAGCAGCAGCCACCGAACAGGCAGCCCACTCGTCCCAGTGCCATGCCGAGCAGCAACCCGGGAGCGGACGCGTCGAGAAATACCCCGAGCGGCGTGTGAGCAACCGGAACACTGGCGGCCAGTGCGAGCAACACACCGACGAGAAGGCCTTGGATGCACCACCCATTCATGCGGCGCGTGCGCCGCTGGAGGACGGCGTACCAGGTTTTCGCGCCGACGGCTCCGGCCGCGATCGCGATCAGGGAGATCGTGAACGCGTGGTCGACGCGGAGACTGTCGCGTGTGACGAGGAGGGCTTGGGTCGCCAGTGCGATGGCTATGCCGAGGACGGACAGCACGGCCCAGCCACCTGGGATCAGCCCGGGTACGCGCACGAACGGCCGCAGGCGTGTGCGCACCGGCGCGGCCGGCCCCGGGGACAGCGACCATGTCCGCCATGACCATGCCGCGGGATACAGCGGTCCAGTGATTGGACGTATGCTCGTGAGTTTCTGCGAGCGGCGGTGCTCGTGGCTCGGGTTCACCGCCTTGGCACGCACTGCCCATTCGCCCGGACTGACGCCGCTCACACGAGCCGTCACCGACACGGGGCCACTACCGGGGATGACCTCGACGGTCTCGTCGCGGGCGAACTGGTCTTCCGGCCGGGTGTTGTTTCCGCTGCCGATGCGGTGTCCGGTGAACCGGATTGTCACTCGATACGGTTTGGGTTGGGGAGCGGGGTCGAACCAGTACGTCGCGGCCACGATTTCCTGCGCCGCGCTGTCCAGGAAGGCACCGAAGCCCCGTGCGCTCGCGACACCACCAGGGTCACCGGAGGCAGCCGATCGGGAGGTGCTGGCACCGGACTCGGTTCTTGTCTGCGTCACTGCCTTCTCCCCCTCACCATGTCCGGGTGCGCGGCGGGCGGACCTGGCGTTCTGCGACTTGCTCTGCCGTGCTGACACGTTTCCTCCGACGGGGCATTCGAGTCCGGCGTCTCAGGCGGCTAGGCATATCCTGGTAGAGACTTACCACTATGATACTTAGTAGTTTAGGCTTTGTGGTTCTATGGTGGTTCGTGTGCAGGGAGAAACGGTGACCGCCTCTCGGCGTTGCGGGCGCGTTCGGTGAGCCCGCCTCGGTCCGCCCGTTGGCGGCTGGCGCTGGTGGCCGTGGTCGTCCTCGCGATGGCTGCGGTGGGGGTGGTGTGGGCCGTTGAGCGGGACTGGACGGGGAAGCCCGGCGACAGTGCAGTTCCTGACGTGTCCGAGTCCGATGTCGTGACGGGGGTCACCGTGTTCGAGGTGGGGAATCGACCGGTGGCGCCCGCCGTGGCCGGCGATACCCTTGATGGCGGCCGGCTGGCGCTGGCCGAGCTCCGCGGTCATGTGGTCGTGGTCAACGTGTGGGGGTCGTGGTGCGTGCCGTGCCAGGAGGAGGCGCCGCAGCTGGCTCGGGTGGCACGGGAGACCCACGATGACGGGGTGCGGTTCGTCGGCATCGACGTCAAAGACGATCGTGCCTCGGCGCGGGCGTTCGTCCGGCGGTTTGCCATCCCGTACCCGAGCATCGCCGACCCGGACGGTAAGGTTCTGCTGGCCTTCGACGGCATCATCCCGGTCAGCGCCGTGCCCAGCACGCTGGTGCTCGACCGGGACGGCCGGGTGGCGGCGCGGGTGGTGGGACAGATCACCTATCGGCAGCTTCGCGGGCTGGTCGACGATGTCGCCGCCGAACGCGGTAGTCGTCCGTCCAGGCCTACGCGGAAAGGTGCCGGATGACCGTGGCAGGAGGGCCAGGTGACCTGGTCGCGTTCGGTCCGTTGCTGCTCGCGGTCCCGGTCGCGATCGCCGCCGGGCTGGTGTCGTTCCTCAGCCCCTGTTGCCTGCCGTTGGTGCCGGGTTACCTCGCCTACGTGACCGGCAGTGCGGGTGCGGAGGCTCACCGCGAGACGTCGACGCCGCCTGGCCAAGCAGGGTCGGTGGCGTCCCAGGCGACAACAACGCGCACCCGGATGCTTCGGCCGGGGCGGACGGTTGCCGGTACGGCCTTGTTCGTCCTCGGGTTCGCCGCGGTGTTCACCAGCTACGGTGCGGCGTTCGGCGCGATCGGAACGGTGCTGCTCGTGCATCAGGCCGCCGTCTACCGTGTGCTCGGCGTGCTGACCATCGCGTTGGGCCTGATGTTCGCTGGAGTCTTCGACCGGCTCCCGCTGGCCGGGCGGACGGTCCGGTTCGGTTACCGGCCCAGGCTGGGCGTCGCGGGTGCGCCGCTGCTCGGCGTGTTGTTCGGGGTGGGCTGGACGCCGTGTATCGGTCCGACGCTTGCCGCGGTGTTGATGCTGTCGACCAGCACCGGCGGCGCGGGTCGCGGTGCGGCGCTCTCGTTCGCCTACAGCCTCGGCCTCGGGATCCCGTTCCTGCTCGCCGCGGTGGGCGCGAACCGCGCCTTCGCCGTGTTCGCGGTCGTCCGCCGCCACGCCCGCGCCGTGATGCGGGCCGGCGGTCTTCTCCTTGTCGCGGTGGGTGTGTTGCTGGTCAGTGGGGTGTGGGCGGCGTTCATCGCCTGGATGCAGCCCTGGGTGGCGGGCTGGCAGCCGCCACTGTGAACCCAGCGCAGGTGGTCAGGCGTAGGAGTGGAAGCCGACGATCCAGATGTTGACGACGAAGTAGTTGACCAGGATCGCGGCGTAGGCGGCGAGTGCGATGATCGCGGCCCTGCGGCCGCGCCAGCCTGCAGTGACGCGTGCGTGCAGGTAGGCGGCGTAGCTGGTCCAGATGATGAATGACCAGGTCTCTTTGGGGTCCCAGCCCCAGTAACGGCCCCAGGCCGCCTCGGCCCAGATCGCGCCGGCGACGACGGCGAACGTCCAGATCGGGAAGGCGACGGCGATCATCCGGTAGGCGAGCTTGTCGAGCACGTCGGGGACGGGCAGTCGCCGGATGAGACCCGACGACCCGGTCGAGGCGCCGCGGGCGAGCCGCTTGTGGTAGCGCTCCGCGAGGAGGTAGAGCGTGGACAGGACCGTCCCCACGGTGAACAGGCCGATCGCCGCGATCGCGGCGGTGACATGGATCGCGATCCAGTACGAGTCCAGCGCCGGCACGACCGGCCCGGCGCTCTTGTACAGCAACGTGGCGTTGAGGGCGAGCCCGAGAACTACGACGGCGAGCAGGTAGAGGCCGAGGTACCGGACGCTGAGTCTGAGCAGCAGCACGAGGAACGCCGTGACAGCGGCGAGGCAGATCGCCGAGGTGAACTCGTACATGTTGCCCCACGGCCACCGGTCGGTAGCCAAGCCGCGCGTCACGATCTGGGCGAGGTGCGCCAGCCACGCGGCCACCGTGACGAGAACGGCTACCCAACCGATGAACGATCCCTGCCCACCAGGGGCGCCGTCGGCGCCAGCCGTCCCGTGCTCAGCCGAGGCGCCCATATCGGCCGGACCACTTACTGTGCCCGCCAGGACGGGTGTGGTCACCGGTCGGTGTTCGACGGGTCGGACCCGGGCGGTGAGCATCGCCATCGCGAATGCGAGCATCGCGAGCGAGTAGCCGACGATGGCCGCGTCCATCAGCAGGTCGGACAGGTTGCCGTACTCGTTCGGCGTCATGTGTCAGCTCCCTCGTCTGTGGTCGCGTCCCGGGGTGGCAGCTCTGCGCGCAGCGCGTCGACCAGGTCGGTGAACTCGGCGGCGAAGCCCCCGGCACCCTCGCTGCGAGTCAGGCCACCGACTTCGACGACGCTGCCGCCCGCCTCGTTGGCGGTCGCCCGTACCCAGACCCGGCGGCGCCGGATGAACAGCGACAGCAGCAACGCGCCGATCGCGACGCTCGTGCTGGCCAGCGCGAGGCCCTTGCCCGGGTCGTGGTTGACCTGCAGCGCCGCGTACTCCTTCAGGCCAGTGAACTCGACACTGCCGCGGCCGCCGGGCAACTTCGCGGTCTGTCCGGGCCGCATGAGTTGGCTGCGCTGCGGCAGCCGCACCTGGGTCATGTTGCTGGTGTCGAGCGCGAAGATGGATTGTGGTGTGCCGTCGTCGATGCCGAGGTCGCCCTCGTAGGCGATCATCAGCACGACCGGGTCCAGCGGCGCGGGGAACGCCGAGGTCGGCCCCTGCTTGGTCACCGTGAACGTCGGCAGGAAGAACATCTGAAGACCCAGCTGCGGGCTGGCGGAGACCGCCTTGACCACGCCCTCGGACACGAACGTCTGGTTGTCTTGCGGGACGAACGGCACCGCGCCGGTGAACACGACCCTGCCGTTGTCGTCGCGGACGGTGAACTGCGGGGAGTAGCCGTGGCCGAGCAGGTAGACCTTCGTGTCGTCGATCTCCAGTGGCGCGTTGACCCGCAGGTCGTACCGGCTGGCCGGGCCGTCCGGGCGCTCCCGGTACTTCACGTAGGCGTCGAACCGTTCCGGTGTGCCGCGGTCCTCGCCGCGGGCCACGTAGGACGCGCGGAACTTCTCCAGCGTCAGGGTGAACGGTGTCATCCTGTTGTCCTGGAAGAGCTTGCCCTTCTGCATGTCGTCGTAGGCGATGGTGGCGTTGGCGAACCCGTCGCCTTCGGTGACGAGCACGTTGCCGCGGTAACCGAACAGCGCGCCGACCGCGATCGCGACCAGCACCAGCAGCAACGCGAGGTGGAACAGCAGGTTGCCCGTCTCCCGCAGATAGCCCTTCTCCGCCGCGACCGACGGCCGCTCACCCACGCAGACATCGACGCGGAACCGCCGCGCCCGCAACACCGCCCGCGCGACGGCTGTCGCCTCGGCCGGCGTCGCGTCGGTCTCGACGCGGTCGGCGTGCGGCAGCCGGCCGAGGTTGCGCGGCGCCGCCGGCGGACGTGCCCGCATCTGCCGCAGATGCGCGCGACTGCGTGGCACGATGCACCCGACCAGCGAGACGAACAGCAACAGGTAGATCGCGGCGAACCACGGCGCGCTGAACACGTCGAACGCCGACAGCTTGTCGAGGACCGGCGCGAGGTCTGGGTGGTCGGCGAAGTACTGTGCGACCTGGCTCGGGCTGACCGTGCGCTGCGGGACGAGGGACCCGGGGATCGCGGCCAGCGCGAGCAGGAACAGCAGGACCAGCGCCGTGCGCATCGAGGTGAGTTGCCGCCAACCCCACCGCAGGGTGCCACCCAATCGACCACCACGGGGTCTGGTCGGTGGCGGCTCGGCTGGTGTCGTGCCCAGGTCGGCTCCTGGTTCGACCACCGAGTCCAGCGACGCCGTCGTCACCTGACCGCTGTCCGCCGCTCCCTCATTCATTGGCAACTTTCCGCACCACTCCGAGCAGGCTGGTGTAGTTCGTCTGGCCGATGATCCGCGCCGCCACCCGTCCTTTTCGGTCGATGACGATGGTGCTCGGTACGGCGGCGGGTGGCAGCTGGCCGCGGAAGGCGAGCGCCATCGCGCCGGGCTGGTCGTAGATGCTCGGGTAGGTGATCTTGAACTCGCGTTCGAAGAGCTTGGCGTTGGTGCGGTTGTCCTTGAAGTTGACGCCGACGAACTGCACACCGTCGGCCTTCGTCTTCGCATAGACCGCCTGCAGTGCCGGTGCCTCGGCGCGACACGGCGGACACCACGACGCCCACCAGTTCACGACGCCGACCTTGCCGCGAAAGTCCGCGGTGCTGAGCCGGTCGCCGTCCAACGTCTCGCCGCGCAGCACCGGCGCCTGCTGGCGCTGTCCCCGCGAGACGGCATCAACGCGGCCGGTGCCGGCGATGTAGCGCTGGTTCTCGCCGTCCGAGGCGGTCGCTCCACCCGCGCTGGCACACCCCGTGGTAGCGAGGAGCACACTGACCAGTGCGATGACGAGCGTGCGCGGTCGTCCGGGAATCGTCGACCGCCTGAGGGTGGTGACACGAGTTCGCGCGATCCGGGGCATTACGGGGATCAGGGTCAGGGAGCGTCAGTCGGCGTGCTCGCCTGGCCGCGAACCGCGCGGCTGGTCAACCGTCGCGTCACCCGTCAGCTCCGCGCGCAGGCGAGCTACCTCCTGGCGCAGCTCGAGGAGCTCCCGTTGCTTGGCGCTTGCCTGTGTCGACGGGCCGGCCATGCCGCATTCACCGCGGCGCATCGGGCGGATGCAGAACAGATAGGTGGCCGCCGCTGCGGCGACCAGGAGTAGCGCGCCGAACCAGATGCTCACTGTCGGTCACCCTCTCGGCGTTGGGCCTCGGCGTGGGCGGCCCGGAGTTGGTCGACCTCTGCCCGCAGCCGGGTGAGCTCGGCGTCGCTCACCGCGTCCGGGTTCTTGTCGCCCTCGGGGGGTTTGCCCTTTCCGCGCATCATCATGAACATCATCGCCCCCATGCCGATGGGGCAGGCGAGGACGGCAAGGGTCACCAGGGCCTCGGACACGACGGTCTCCCTTCACTCGTTTCTACTAAACATCATAGTTGATGATTGTGTCACCGGTGTCGGTGCGGTGGCGCAAGGCTTTGCGGAGGGCTCGCTCCGATAGCCGTCCGTAGCCGAACGGTTCGCCGTCGAGCAGCAACCCTGGCGGGAACAGCACGCCGGCCGCCAGCGCGATCCGGCGGCCGGGATTGGTGGCCATGTCGATCTCGGTGACCTTCAGGGTGAAGTCGCGGCCCAGTCGGGCGAGTACGGTCTTGGCGTGGTCGCACAGGGCGCAGTCGGCCTGGGTGAGCAGCGTGACCGCGGTCATGGCTGCCGCCGTCCGGCGCGTAGGTCGGCGAGCAGCGTGTTGACCTTGACGTACATCGTGTACTTGGGGGCGCCGCCGTAGTCGGCGCGCCACTGGATCGTCCCGTCCGGGTCGACTAGCACGAAGCTGTGTCCGTCGCGGCTGGTGCCCATCATCCCGTACTCGTTGGCGCTGTAGGCCTTGGAGACCGCCAGATCGGGGTCGGACAGCACCGGGGTGGCCAGGCCCATGTCCGTGACCTTGCGGGTGATCAGGTCGACCGGATCGGTAGTGATCGAGACGACCGCGTCGACACCGGCCGCCCGCACATCCTTGGCCCGCTTCTCCAGGTCGGTGATCTGGTCCCAGCACGGCTGGCAGGTCAAACCCTCCTGGAAGTACAACAGCACGGTCTTACCGCGGAAGTCCGCCAGGCTGACCCGCTTGCCCGTGGATGCGGCGAGGGTGAAGCCGGGTGCACGTTCGCCCGGCCCCGGCTCACCGACCTCGTAGGACACCTTCGCGCTCCGGCTGCCAGCGTCGGCGTCCGTGTCATTGCTGGCCCGGTAGATCCCGTACAGGCCACCAATGACCACCAGCACACCGGCGACGACCGCCGCCACGGTCACCCGCACACGGTTGCGCCGCCGCCGCCGCTGCTGCGCGGCCCGCAACGCTGCGGCGCGTTCACGACGCCGTTGGGCCTTGGTGGCGTTCTTGGTGCTACCGCTCATGCATGGACTCCTCCAGCGTCGATGTGGTGGTCACGGGGTCTGGGTCGGCCGCTGTAGCGTCATCGGCTTCGGGTGGCCGGGTACGGCGGAAAGCAGCCCGCACCAGCAACACCGCCGCGGCAAGCAGCACCAGCCCGAACACCCAGCCCGGGATCCATCCCAGGACCTCGGTGACCACCGCCGCGGCGTGCTGGAGGTCGGCGGCGAAGCGGACCCGCCACCCGGTGTTCGGCATCGACGGACCGGTGAACGCCAGCACCACCGTCAGCGCACCCATCACCACCAGCAGGCCGCCGGCCAGCGCGTGGCCGAGCGCCATCCGCCGCCGCAACGGCCCCAGTCGCATGGTGACCTGCCGGCCGTGCAGCCACCGGCTGGACGACCAGTCCCGGCGGTCCCACACCAACGCCAGCGCGGCCAGCGGTGCCACCATGCCCGCCACGTAGGTGAGACCGACCCCCAGCGCCGCGGCGAACGAGGCAGTCGCCCCCGACAACACCGCGACCCCGACCAGCACCGGCGCGCAGCAGGCGCTCGCCGCGCCGGAGAACACGCCCAGCGCATACGCAGAGCTGTAGCCCCGCCCGGCGGGTCGCGCGGACGGCATCGGCAGCCGCGGCCGCCACCCGAGCAGCATCGCCACACCCGCTGCCGCCATCACCACGCCACCGATGGAGAACACCAGCAGGTGATACCCGGTAAGCAACCTGCTGATCGCGCTCGCGCCCAGCCCGATGGGCACGATCACAGTTCCCACACCCGCCGCGAACACCAACGTCGCCGCGAGGACACCCCGCCGGCGACTGAACCCGGCTGCGAGATACGCCGGAACCATCACCGACACACAGCAGGGAGCGAGCAACGCCACCACGCCCCCGACGAAGGACGCCAGCAGCGTCGTGCCGAATACCACCTCGTGCATACAGACGACTCCTCAGCCAGGTGCCCAGCCAGTCGACTATCGAACTAAGGATCTTAGTTGCAAAGTAGCACGTGTGGTCCGCGCGGGTGGGACGGCGATGTGGGTCAGGCCACGGGGCAGTAGGTCAGCTGCGTGGCGGCGACAGCGGGACCGACGGCGATGAGCACCGGCACGGCGAACAGCACCGCTACCGCGAACACGCCGACCAGCCGCTGCCGCCAGCTCAACCGACCACCGGGGCCGATCAGTCGGCGGATCCGGTCGGCGGTGGACGAACCGCCCGCCCCCAGCGCACCGGCGGGCGCCGGCGCGGCCACCGTGAGCAGCGCGTCCGCGACCGCGAGCCGCGAGCAGCACCGGGTCGCCGCGTCATCGGCGATCAGCTCGACCAGCCGATCCACCTCGGCCCGGGCGACCAAGAACGTCGGGACGAACGGAAACGCGCGCGCCAACCCGACGACCGCGACGGTCAGGAGATGGTGCCGGCCGCGCAGGTGCGCGCGCTCGTGCGCGAGGACAGCGTCGATCTCGTCCGCAGCCAGATCGGCGAGCGCTGTGCTGGTCACCACCACCTGCGCCGGCCGGCCCGGCAGGCAGTAGGCGGCGGGAACGTCGTGGTCCACCACAATGGCGTCCAGGCCGCGGTCATGGCGTCCGATCATCGCCAACACCCGCCGATGGCGACGCCGCAGCGCGCCCGCCTCGGCGACGGTGGCGACCAAGCAGAACGCGATACGGGTGAGCACCGTTACCGCGAGCACGGCACCGACGACACCCACCACGGTGCCACCGGGCGTCGCGTACTGGGCACGCAACGCCATCACACAGGCACGCAGCAGCTCGGCCAGATCACCGCTGACCCACCGGATGGGAACCGCCAGACTGAACCCGGCCAAGACGATCGCTGCCAGCATGGAGGCAACCACCGCCAGCCACGCGAGGATGCCCAGCCGCGGCGCCCGATCGACCCAGCCCGCCCGCCGCAACACACCAATGCCAAGAGCGCCCAGCAACACCGCGTAACCGACGAGAATCAGCGCGATGCTCACCCGGCGCGCCTCCTGCGGCCCGCCGCGCGCAACGCGCGGCGCAGCTCGTCGAGCTCACTGGGCTCCAACCGCTCGGTGAACCGCAGCAGCGTCGCCGCCCTGTCCGCACCCTCGGCCAACGCCTCATCCATCAGCCCCGCGGCATACTCCGCCCGCGTCGCCGTCGCCCAGTACCGGTAGGCCCGCCCGTCCTTCTCCCGCTCCAGCCACCCCTTCCGGTACAGGATCTCGGTCACCGTCAACACCGTGGTGTAGGCAAGCGGCCGCTGCGGCTGCAACTGCTCCAACACCTCACGCACCCGCAACGGACGATCCGCGGACCAGATCCGGTCCATGATCGCCGCCTCCAGGTCACCAAACGACCGCACGCGCCCTCCCCAACCGACAGCTACTTCTAAGCAGCATCGTAGACGATGCACCCGGTCAATTGGTACGCATGCGCAGCTGCTGAACGAGCCCGCGGTGTCGACGTGGCGAGAACGAGGGCAGCCGCGCCCACGCTGACGACCAACAACCTGCGGGGTGCCGGCGCCGAAGGTGGTTCGGCGCCCATCTCGAGCTGGGTGAGGCGCGCGTCCAAGGTGGCCGACGACGCCATGGCCCTGCGGGCGTGGTCGCTTCCCAGGGCGTGGGCCAAGCGTGCGCAGCAACGCACCCAACCAGGGACGCGGCCCGCACCGCGCGATCACATGGCGATCGGCGGTCGTCGCGGTGCCGATCAACAGCACGGCAATCCCCACCGCCAGGAACCTGAGCCACCACCACACAACACGCAGCAGGCCAACACCGTGACCAGGCGGCAGAAGGCGACGACGACGCTCACCAGCAGCCAGAACGCGCGGTTTCCGCGGCGACGGACGGCGTGGCGACAGCCGTGGTCACGACGGCTTCTCCTCCGGCGAGCGCTGCATGAGCCGCTGCAGTCGACGCCGCACGTTCGGGTCGGCCCGAACCTGGTCGACGAAGTGCGCCAGCGCCGCATCGCCGTGCTCGGCCAGGACGCTGCGCACCGCGATTGCCGCCGGGTCGGGGCCGGCGGGCTGATAGGCGTAGCCACGTCCGCGCGGATGCCGGGTCAGCGTGCCCTTGTCCGCGAGGCGGGCGAGAACGGTCATCACGGTCGTGTAGGCGAGTGGGTCGTCACGATCCCGGTTGAGCTCGGCGAGGACCTCGCGCACGGCCATCGGCTCCTCGGCCCGCCACAGCACCTCCAGCACTGCGGCCTCCCGCGCCCCCCGCGCCGTCATCAACCGCGCCCCGGGTCGACTCTGCCCTCCGTGCGCAGCAGTGTGTCGAGGATCCGGTCGAGCTCGGCGTGGTCGATCTCCCCGCGCGCGTAACGCTCTCTGGCGATCGCGAGCGCGCCAGAGGCACTCGGCGCGACCGCGGGTGTGGCGAGCCGGCGCATCGTGGCGAGAACGACCGCCGCAAGACCGCCAGCGCCGACGAGCAGGATCAGCATGACGGCAGCAGGCAAGATCCACCCAGCGCCCGACATGCTCATCGACCCCATCATGGCGTCGCACATGACGACAACTCCGAATCAACGCCCATCCATCTACTACAATCAAATAGTACCTATGATTCCTTGCCAGCGAGCACGCGGTCCGGGTCTCGAGCAGTCTTCTACGCTCGTGGTGGAGAGCAACAGCCACGTGAGGGCAGGCAGGCATGCCCAAGGTTCAAGTCACCCGCCGCGACCTGCTGTTGGGCGCAGTCGGCGTGGGCGGGGCCGCCGCGACCGGCTGGACGCTGATCGCCTTCGGCGGCGGCAACCAACCGCAGCGGCCGGCTCGGGTGCAGCCGACGTCGGACGCGGTACGGCGACGCGAGCAGCGCCGTTTGCGTGCCGGCACCGGCCGCACCGTCCAGGCCCGGCTGGTCGCGCAGCCCGCCGAGGTCGACCTCGGCGGTCGCGTGGCACACACGTGGGCCTACGGCGACCGGGTGCCGGGCAGCGTGATCCGCTGCCGGGCCGGCGACCGGCTCCAGGTCGACGTCGCCAACCGGTTACCCGAACCCACGACCGTTCATTGGCACGGCGTGCGGCTGCGCAACGACATGGACGGCGTCCCCCACCTCACCCAACAGGCGATCCCGCCCGGGGACCGCATGCGCTACTCGTTCATCGCCCCCGACCCCGGCACCTACTGGCTGCACCCGCATATACGGCTGCAGCGCGAACGTGGCCTGTTCGCCCCGCTGATCATCGAGGACCCGCACGAGCCCGGCAACTACGACGTCGAGTTCATCGTGGTGCTCGACGACTGGAGCGACGGCGCCACGTCGGCTGCCGACTGGAACGCGCAAGGACACCCTCATGGTGCCGCCCGGTGAACGCATCGGCGTGGACTTCACCGCCGACAACCCCGGCCAATGGCTTGTCCACTGCCACAACGCCTACCATCTGGTCACCGGCATGGCCACCATCGTCTCCTACCGCACGGCGTAGGCGTTGCGCGACGATCGCCTGGGAGGTCACTGGTTCCTCAGGTCGACGAGCCGACGCTCGTATTCGTCCCGGTCGATCTCTCCGGTCGCGTAGCGGCGACGCAAGACCTCCTCGGCCGGGTCAACCTGCCGGCGAGCTGCGCCAGTGGTCAGCCTCCGCGCCAGCCAGACGATCGCAAGAACGATCGCCACAAGTAGGGCCAAGCCGAGCACTGCCCAGAACAGCATCATCCACATCATGCCGCTTATCCAATCCGGCATGACACTCACCTCCCGTCGGTGACGCCAGTTCAGTACCCATCCGGCCAGGGCGCCGAGCCCGACGGGCCGGCCACCAGCGGCGGTGGCGCGACCTGCCGGGCCGGGTCGGGTGGCGGTGAGAGCGCGGTCAACGCGGCGGCCGCGGCGAGCACGGTCGCCAGCGCGGCGCTCTCCACGCGCGCGAACGGGGCAACGCCGGTCACCACCGACCCGGTGGGGCGGCGTAACCGGAGCCGGGCGGTCAGGGCGAGCGCCGTCGCCACGGTGACGAGGCCGATCTTGACGAGCAGCGCGCGCCCGTACCCGGTGCCGGTGAGCGCGGACGCCGACTCGATGACCAGGACAGCAGCGACGACACCCGTTGCGGTGACCACCAGCCACAGCGCGAGGGCCAGCCGCGCGTAGCCGGTGAACAGTGCACGCGCCTGCGCCGGGTCCCCGCGTAGCCGCAGCACGGCGCGGAGCACGTGCACCAGTGCCCCGACCCAGATCGCAGCGGCGGCCAGGTGGACGGCCCCGACAAGCACGCCCAACGACGAGGCCTCGGCAGACAGGTGGCCGCGGACTCCCTCGGCCACGATCACCGCGGTGAGGACCGACGCCGCCAGGCCGGCCGCTCGAACCAACGCCGCGGTCACCGCGGCGCCGAAGGCGGTCATCTCGATCATCGCGAGCAGACCGGGCCGAGAGTCCAACAGTGACCCGTGGTCACCGCTGAGCAGGTATCCGACGAGCCCCGTGGAACCGGCCAACCCGGCCAGGGTACCGAGGAGCACCATCGGTCGCGGCACGTCGCCCTGATGCACGGGCCAGCGCACCCGCCTACGGACCAGGCGCGCGCCTGCCACTCCACCCAGCGCCAGCGCGAGTCCGGCGAAGATCAGCCAACGCGCCAGCACCACGACGGGCAGTCCGCTGGTCTCGGTCGTCGTCTCGGCGTCCGGCCGGGCGGAGAGGCCGGTCCCGACACCGAAAACGAAGGTCCCCTCCACCACGTCGCCGTCTTGCGCGGTGACCCGCCACCGGAGGGTGTACCAGCCTTCGGGCAGCGACGCCAGCGGCCGGATCACGACCTTCCGGCCGCCCTCGCTCGTGGTCGGCCCGCCGGTGCGGACCGGTCCGCGGGCCTGGCCGCGCAGCACCAGCCCGGCCGAGCCGACGCTGACCGGCTCGTCGAAGACCACGGCGACCTCCCGCGGCGGTTCCCGGGTCGCATACCCCGCGGTGGGCACTGTCGCGAGCAGGGTGGGATGTGCCGACGCCGGCGCAGCGGTCACCACCAGCCACAGCGACGCCATCACCACGGCAAGACATAACCGCCACCCGATCCCGGCGAGGATCGCCCCGGGGTGCCCGGCGGCCGCGCCTCGCCGTTCCTCGTCCACCCCGACCTCCTCAAGTCCTAAGGAGGATAGGTGATACAGAAGGTGTGGAATTGCCCGGCTAGCACTTCGGCCCGCTACGGGTGATCACCGGAGCAGGAGTGCCAGGCCGCCGATCGTCTAGCCGACCATGAGAACCAGCAACGGCACCTGACCCGCGACCGCTCGTAGACCCGGCAATACGCGCACCGCGCGATCTTGCGCGGCGATCACGCCGCCGATGTGCCCACTGGCGATCGCCACGACTTGCACCAGCGCGATCGCCGTCGGCGTGACCACCTCGTCGTTGGGTCCGATCACCGCAGCCATGCCGCTAGCCGTACAACACCTGAGTGTCACGCACGAGGAAGAAGACGATCAGCGCAGTCAGTGCTAGCGCCAGCGGTAGGTACTGCCAGCGGCGGGGATGCTGGTGCCGCCACAGCCCGCGCACGGTGGCGACGGTGGAGATGACCGCGATGGTGTCCAGGATCACTAGGATGCCAAGCGCAGCGCCCGTGACGGCATCGAGCGCAGGGCCTGTGGCCGCTCCAAGCAGGGGTAGCGCAAATGGCAGCACGATGTAGCGTGCAATGCAGCGCACCCCGATCAGCAGCAGCGGCGTCTCCAACGGCCGCCGCCTGTTCACGTCGGCGGTCTGCTGCGGCTTTAAGCGGAGCGTTCGAGCAACAGCCCGATCCATCATCGCCAGCACAGGAGACGAGGGTTGCTCAGGGCGTGAGTCGTCCGCTGGCCTTGCTGAGTTCTCGTCGATATTGCTGGAAGTGCCAGTGTCCCTCGCGGTGCCGCTCATGCCCCGATTCCCTGTTGAGGGCTTCCCTGATTCCGTCACTGTGTGGCATCGGTGGGCTGCCGCTCGCGATGGATGGCCGCTGCGCGAGCATGCCTGCGCCGCCACAACCAGATCCCCACCAACTGGATAACCAACACCGCCATGACCGTGCCGATGAGCCCGAGCGCGAAGGGGGACGTCATCTGCAACAGCGCACCGTAGAAGAACGCATGCAAGACGACCAGAGCGAACAAGCCGTAGTTCAGCCGCTGGAAACTCTTCCACCGCCTGGATTTGAGCTCCCGCATGGAGCGGTCGGTGGAGATCGCGAGCAACCCCACCGCTATCACCGTCGCGACCAGCCCGGTCCAGTTCCCCAGGCCGAAGCTGTTGGTCCTCGGCAGACCGTCGGCGATGAAGTACGTGAGAAAGCTGACGACGTCCCCACCGCGGCCGTGCACCTGAAGCCCAAGGACTACGTGAACGACGCTGACGATGGCCGTCCAGGCTCCCACGTCCCGGCGCAAGTAGCTCGAGACGGGATTCCGCTTGCGGAACAGGAGGTTGGCTGGCCCGATCAGCAGCGTCAACGCTAGCAGTCCGGTGGCGACGTAACCGGTGGCCGCGGTAGACCTCGCCATGAACCCCCTCGACATGAACGCGGTACCGCCGTCGCCACGACCGTTCATCGGCGTGGCCTCTTGGGGAAACACACTCGCACCGGTCATATCCAGCTGCGGCTGGGGGCTGGCGAGTACGAGGTCCATGAACAAGGCGAACAGCGCGGCACTCACCACGGCGAGTGGCACATGGTGGAGGACAACGCGACGACGCCAATCGCGGCCACTGCCCAGCGTGCGGCCACGCAGATTCGGCGAGGGGCCGGTAGGTTGCACACTCATCGTTGACCTCGCTTGCCTGACGTGACGCTTGCTCGGCTGACCGGGACAGCGATGCGCTCCATTGGCGCGTACCCGCGCGGGCGATGTGGCGTGGTCATCAGTGGCCACCACCCGGTGGCCTGTGGCCACCATCACCGTCAGCTGGGTCGGTGACACTGGTGGCCGGTGTGTCGCCACCTGACGGCCCGTGCCGCCCAGGACCGGAGCCGCCACCGACGCCCAGCGTGCCGACGAGCATCGCGCTGACGACCACCGCGACGAGGACGAGGGCGATGATCCCGGGCACCCGCACCCAGATCGGGATGCCGGCCGTCGATCCCCGCTGAGCCATCCGCGTGTCCTCTCCGGTCGCGCACTGTCACACACGCAATGATCGGCCGCTGGTATGAGCTCGTCGTGAGGCGGCCTTAAGAAGTACGTGGGGCGAGGCTAAGAAGTGGATGAGAGGCCGTGCCGGCCGTCGCGGTCGGTGGCGTCGGCATCGCCAGCCGCGGTTGGGAGGTGCAGGGTGAACACAGCACCTCCGTCGGCGGCGGTCGTCGCTTCGACGGTTCCGTCGTGGCTGTCTGCGACCTGCTTGACGATCGCGAGACCGAGGCCGGAGCCGGGCAGGGTGCGGGCTCCGGGCGAGCGGTAGAACCGGTCGAAGATGTGCGGGAGATCGATGCCTGGTCCGTGGTCTGTGACGGTCACCGTGCCGTCGTGGACGGCGATCTCGACCGTGGCTTCCGGTGGGCTCCATTTCGCGGCGTTGTCGATGAGGTTCGAGACTGCTCTGGAGACCCTGGTGGGGGCACCTCGGACGAGGGTTTGGGCGCCGTCGACTCGGAACGCGATCGACGGGTGGTGGTCTCTGGCGAGGTCGACGAGCTGGCGGGTGAGGTCGTCGAGGTCGACGATGGTGAACGGCTCTTGTTGACCGTCGCCGCGGGCTAGCTCCACGAGGTCGCCGACCAGTCTGGTCAACTCGCCGATCTGCACGACCGTGTCGCCGATGAGCATTGCCTTCTCGTCGGGCGGCAACTCGTCCGCCCGGGTGAGGAGCTCGACATTGGCGCGCACGGTTGCCAGCGGTGTGCGCAACTCGTGGGAGGCGTCGGCCACGAGCTGGCGCTGCTGAGCCAGTGACTCACTTAACGCGTCGAGCATCGTGTTGAAACTGGCCGCGAGACGGCCAAGGTCGTCGCCGCTGGGGACCGCGATGTGATGCGACAGCTCGCCGGTCTGCGCCACCGCGTCGGCGGCCTCGGCCACGCGGTGCACCGGCGCGGTCGCGGCGGCGGCGACGAGCCGGCCGATCACCGCCGCCAGCCCGACCGCGACGACCGAGATGGCGATGAGGACCACCAGCAGCCGACGCAACGCCTGCTCCACTTCGGACAGCGACCGGCCGATCTGCAACGCCGTGCCCTGTCCTGCCGCGGTGACGTGCACCCGCACCGGTGTGCCGTCGACCTCGGTATCGAAGAAAGACTCGACACGTTTGCCTCGCGCCACCGCCAGCACCTCGGGCGTCACCGGCAGCTGCCGGTCGCCGTACATCGTGACGACGTCGCCATCGCGGTCGACCACCTGCCGGAACACGTCGTGCGCCAGCGGCAGGCCCCGCGGCACGGTCGAGGTGTCGCGCGCGGACCGATGCTGCTTCGCCGCCTCTGCCGCCCGACCGTCGTGGCTCAGCGACTTGTCGATCTGGTCATACAGATTGCCCCGCATCACGACGAAAACGGTGATCGACACCGCCACCACCGCGAGCAGCACAGCAAGACCAGCGGCAAGCGTGACGCGGGTACGCAACGTCATCGGCGGCGCACCACGAACCCGACGCCGCGCACCGTGTGGATCATCCGTGCTTCACCTCCCGCCTCCGTCTTGCGGCGCAGGTAGCCGATGTACACGTCAAGTGTGTTCGAACCATCCGAATCGTCGACACCCCAGACCCGCTCCCGGATCGCGTCTCGGGTCAGGACCACCCCGGCGTTGCGCATCAGCAGCTCCAGCAACGCGAACTCGGTAGGAGTCAAGTCCACCACGCGCTCGCCGCGCCTCACCTGACGAGTCCGAGGATTCAGTTCGAGATCATCGACCCGTAGCCAACCGTCGATCTCGGGAGAGCTGCGCCGCAACAGTGCTCGAACTCGAGCCAGCAACTCCTCCAACGCGAACGGTTTGGTCAGGTAGTCGTCGGCTCCAGCGTCCAAGCCAGCCACCCGGTCGGAGACCGCATCGCGGGCTGTCAGCAGGAGAATCGGCGTCCGATCCCCGCTCGCTCGCAGCCGGCGACACACGGTGACATCGTCGAGAACCGGCATGAGCACGTCCAGCACCACCAGATCCGCCCGAAGACCGGCAAGCTGACCGAGCGCCTCCGCACCATCACCGGCAACCTCGACGTCGTAACCCTCCAACCGCAGCACTCGGCGGACCGCATTGCGCAGCGCCTCGTCGTCGTCGACCACGACCACCCGTGCCGGCACACCGCCCTCCTCACGGTCGCACGCGTCGATCCAACCGCACGACTGTGAGCCGAGCATGAAGGAACCCTGAGAGAACCATGAGAACGGTAGCCCACGAAGGATCTCGGCACCTGCACCGTAACCCAGGAGGGCACGGCATGTGGTAACGCCGGTCAATAGGCTCGCAGCGCACGGCGGGCGATGAGCGCAGCCGGGAGGAGTAGCGTGAAGGTGCCGGCCATGGTCGGCACCAGCCCAATGGCGTCCTGCGCGGCACCGGAGGCGATGTAGGCGATACCCGCGAGGGCAAGCCCAAGTCCGACCACGACCCCGGCAGCCGCCGCTGGAGCCTTGGGTGTGGCGCCGCTCGCTACCTCGCCGACGAAACCGATCGCCGGCGGATCGCCCGGCAGCTGAACAAGGGCGAGAACCTCCACGCCCTGCGCCGGTCGCTCGCCTACGCCGGCGAGGGCGCCATCCGCCGCCGGCACCTGGAGCAGCAGAGCGAGCAGATGTGGTGCCTGACACTGGCAACGAACGCGATCGTCACTTGGACCACCGAGTACCACGGCCTCGCCGTCGCCGCGCTCCGCCGCACCGGCCGACCCATCGACGACGAGGTGCTCGCGCACATCTGGCCAATCCATCACGAGAACGTCCACTTCTACGGCACCCACGCCGTCGACATCGACGGCGAGCTCGCCCCAAGCTCGACACCGACGGCTACCGGCCACTTCGTGTCACGTCTGGCGGTGCCGCAGGGGGGTGACTCGCCTCCCGGATGCCCGGGTGCTGCTGGCCGAGCGGGGTAGTGGCGCAGTGCGGAGGCTGTTCAGGCGTCGGTGGCCGTCGCGGTCGTCGCGGTGGCTTCGCAGTGGTTGGGGTCGCAGCCCAGCGCGCGGAGCAGGGGGCAGTGCCGCTCGGCGCGGGGCAGGTGGCAGGTGGCGACGAGCCGGTCCAGTGAGTCGCGCATGGCCTGCAGGTCGGCGATGCGCGTGTCCAGTTGCGTGATGCGGTCGAGGGCGAGGTGGCGGACCTGGTCGCAGTCGTCGGGTCCGCCGGCCATCAGGTCGAACAGGGACTCGATGTCGTCGAGGCTGAACCCGAGTTCCTGGGCGCGTTTGATGAATCGCACGATCCCTACCGCGTCTGGCCCGTAGGTCCGGTATCCGGAGGTGCGCCGCGGTGGCTCCAGGAGGAGTCCGCGGCGCTCGTAGTAGCGCAGGGTCTGGATGTTCACGTTCGCTGCGGCGGCGACCTCTCCGGTACGCATGTCCATCACGCTAAACCCGGTATCTAGGTACCGGGTCAAGCCGGAGCCGGCCGCCGCCGATGTCAGTGGATGCTGTCGTGGGGACCACGGGCACCATGGGCGCTGTTGTCGGCGTCCTCGCGGATGTGTGGGGACGCCGAAGGTGGACAGCAGTCGGCGTCCGACCCGGTCTCGGGCCTCGTCTCGAGCGTGGTCGTGGGCGCGCCCGTCCGGCGGCGGGAGGCGACGGCGATCGCGGTGCTGGTGAGGATGAGACCGGTGGCGATGAGCAGGACGATGGCCTGGTGGGTGGTGATCCAGGTCGCGGCCCGGCCGGCGAGGACCGCGAGACGGCTGCCGCCGGAGGGGCGGGTGCCGCCGAGCAGCGGCGGCAGCCAGTAGTAGAGGAGGTAGCCGCCGCTGACGGCGAGCAGCCCACCGGCGAGGCGGGAGGCGTAGCGGGCCAGGCGGCGCAGCAGGCGGGTGAGCGCGGTCGCGGCCGCGGCGGCGAGCACCGCAAGGGCGAGTAGCAAGACCGCGGACCCGGCGGCGTAGGCGGCGAACACGGCGAGCATCCCGACGCCGGTGGTGGCGGTGGCTTGGCTGACCACGGCGAGCAGCACGGCAAGGGTGCAGGACGCGGAGGCGATGGCGTAGCCGGCGCCGAACGCGACCATCCGCCGGGTGCTACCGCGGCGGATGGTGTTGGGGTGGGGACTGGGCAGCCGCACCGGCAGATGTCCGCCAGCCAGCAACGCTACCCCGACCACGACCAGAACCCCGCCGAGCATGGCGGCCAACCAGGGGATGACGGTGACCAGGGCACGGATACCCACCGCCAGCAGCAGGCCGATGGTGGTGAAGGTCCGGTGAACCCGATCGTCAGGGCGAGCCGGCACGCAACCCGGCGGCCAGCCGGCCGGCCAGGCCGGGCGCGGTGCCGGGCCGGGTGCCGTGGATGGTGCTGGCGCGGCTGGTGGTGGCGGTCAACACCGCGGGCAACAGCCCGAACCCGCACGGGTTGATCGGGGCGAGCAGCCCGGCGCCGAACGCCAGCGCGAGCAGCCCGGTCACTGGCGGTCGGCCTTGGCCAACGCCGCCTTCAACGCGGCGGCCGACGGGTCGACGCCACGCCAGACCTCCCGGCCGGCGGAGTCGAACACCACCGTAGTTCCCAGCACCTTGACGTCGAAGGTCGCGGACAGCTGCTGGTCGCCGCTGTCCCGCAACAAGGTGACCCCTGTGGTGTTCGTGCCGGCGAGGAAGCTACGGATCACGCGGGGGCTGTCGGTGGGGCTGATGTTCACCACCTGATACACGGTGCCCGCCGGGGCGCTCTCGCGACTGGCGGCGATGTTGTCCAGCGCCTCCGCACAGCTGGGACAGCCGACCGCGTAGAAGTACGCGACGGTGGGCTTACCGGCAGCCGGGATCGTGGCCTGTTTGCCGTCGAGCGTGGCGGCCCGTACCGACTGCGTCGCAGCGTCCTTGCCTGACGTGCGTGCGCTGGTGACAGGCGTATCTGCTGGTGCGGTGGCGGCGTAGACGATCGCGCCCAGGGCGAGCACGCCGACGACGGCCAGGGACAGCGGTAGCCACCAGCGCCGCAGCCACGGCACGGTCGAGCTGCGGGTCGCGTGCGGGGTGTGGGTCGAGCGTGGGGACACGTCAGTTCTCCTTGCGGTAGCCGGTGGGGAACTGCGAAGCGTCGACGTCGGTTCGGGGATCAGACCGCTGCGGTGGGCAACAGTCATCTCCGGCCTGTCCGCGTGTGGTACTCCGACGCACCCGCCACGCGATGACGCCGACGACGAGCACGGCCGCGAGCCCGATCAGCCACCAGCTGCGCAGCAGTCCGCCGAGGACGCCGAGCGCGCCGCCGGCGATGAGCAGCGGGACGGCGCAGCAGAGCACCATCGCCGCGGCCAGCCCGATACCCCCGAGCCAGCCGGGCCCGCCCGAGGACTTGCTCATCGGCGTGCTCCCTTCCGGGTCGTTGCCTGGGGGGTGTCGATGCGCATGCAGTCGGCCAGCGCGGCGGCGTTGTCCGCGGCCAGCGACCGGGCCAACAGCACCAGCTCGGCCACACGCGGGTCGGCGACCCGGTAGTGCGCGTAGCGGCCCTCGCGGCGGACCTGCACATAGCCGCAGTCCGCCAGACAGGCCAGGTGGGTCGACACTCGGCCCTGGGACAGGCCGATGTGGGCGACGCAGTCGCTGACGGTGTGCTCGTCGTCGGCGAGGAACTCCAGCAGCCGCAGTCGGGCGGGGTCGCCGAGGGCGCGGAAGAACTTCGCGACCACCTCCACCCCGTTCGCCTCAACCGGCAGGAGCCCAGCCGAGCGTGCCCGTGACGGTGCCATGTGTACGACCTCCCCGCCGGATTAGAGATGTATCCGGATGAACGAATACTAGTGTAGTGTGCGCGTATCCGTACACACGAATCTGGGGGCGAAGTGGTTCAGCAGCACGAGACGGTCCACGCCGACCTCGCGGTCATCGGCTCCGGCGGCGCCGCGTTCGCCGCGGCGATCGCCGCCCGCCGCAAGGACAAGACGGTGGTGATGATCGAACAGGGCACCGTCGGCGGGACGTGTGTGAACACCGGCTGTGTGCCGTCCAAGGCACTGCTGGCCGCCGCCGAGGCCCGCCACGTCGCCGATCGGCAGGCGTTCCCCGGGATCCGCACCGAGGCAGGTCCGGTGGACATGGCGACGCTGATCGCCGGTAAGGCCGGCCTGGTCGAGCAACTGCGCGCGGACAAGTACGTCGACCTGGCCGCCGAGTACGACTGGCCGATCCTGACCGGCCGGGCCCGGTTCACCGACGGCCCCGCGCTCGAGATCAGCCTCGACGACGGGTCGACGCAGCGGCTGGAGGCTGAGCACTACCTGATCGCCACCGGCTCCACCCCGACCGCGCCACCCATCCCGGGGCTGGCCGATGCCGGTTACCTGACCTCCACCACCGCACTGGAACTCGACGCGCTGCCGGCATCCCTGGTCGTCGTGGGCGGGAACTACATCGGATTGGAGATGGCGCAGCTGTTCGCCCGGCTCGGCACCCAGGTCACCGTGGTCGAGGTGCTCGACCGGCTGGCACCCCTGGAGGAGCCCGAGATCAGCGACGTGATCGCCGGGGTGTTCGCCGACGAGGGCATCACCGTGCACACTGCCACGAACCTCACCGCGGTCGAGCGCGACGAGTCCGGCTACACCCTCACCGGCACCACCGCCGACACCGACAACGACGGTGCCGTGACGGCGCGGGCCGAGCAGCTGCTGGTGGCCACCGGGCGCCGCCCGGTCACTGCCGGGCTCGACCTGGACACGGTGGGGGTGAAGACCGGGCCGCGCGGTGAGGTGGTCGTCGACGAGCACCTGCGCACGCATAACCCGCGGATCTGGGCGGCCGGCGACGTCACCGGCCACCCGCAGTTCGTCTACATCGCCGGCGCGCACGGCAGCCTGGTCGCCGACAACGCCTTCGACCACGCCGGCCGCACCCTGGACTACCACCACCTGCCGCGGGTCACCTTCACCACCCCCAACATCGCCGCGGTCGGCCTGACCGACGCCCAAGCCATCGAGCAGAGCCTGGCCTGTGAATTCCGGGTACTGCCACTGGAATACGTGCCCCGCGCGCTGGTCAACCGCGACACCCGCGGCCTGATCAAGATCGTCGCCGAACAAGGCACCGGCCGGATCGTCGGCATCTCCGCGATCGCCGCGGCCGCCGGGGAGGTGATCGCCGCCGGCGTATACGTGATCGCCAACCAGATGACCACCAGCCAGGTCGCCGAGCTGTGGTCGCCGTACCTGACCATGGCCGAAGGACTCAAACTCGCCGCGCAGACCTTCACCCGCGACGTCGCGAAACTGTCCTGCTGCGCCTCCTGACCACCCATCCCGTTACCTGAAAGGAGGCCCGTCGTGGCTGAGAACCTCGACCAGTTGGCCGAGCAGATCGCGGTCGCAGTGGCACAGGTCAGCGGCGCCCGCACGGTACCCGGGCTCTACCGGCCGCTGCTACGGCTGCTGGCCCGCGGCGCACCCGTCGCCCTCGACGACCTGGCCACCGCCGCCGGTCGACCGCCCGCCGAGGTGCGGCAGGCCGTCGCAGGCTGGCCCGACACCGAGTACGACCACGCCGGCCGCATCATCGGCTACGGCATCACCCTGCCGCCCACCCCACACCGGTTCACCGTCGCCGGTCACCCGCTCTACACCTGGTGCGCCCTGGACACCCTCATCTTCCCCGCGATCATCGACCAGCCCGCCGACATCGAGTCGCCGTGTCACGCCACCGGCGCACCCGTCCGACTCACCGTGGACCCGACAGCCGGGATCACCCGCCTCGACCCGGCCACCGCGGTGGTCTCCCTCGTCGTCCCCGAGCAGCGGTGCGACTCGGTGCGGGCCGCATTCTGCAACCAGGTGCACTTCTTCGCCACCGCAGCAGCGGCCGGGGACTGGGTGGCCAAGCATCCGGGGATGACCGTGCTCCCGGTCGCCGACGCGTATCGGCTGGGTCGGCCGTTGATCGACGGGCTGCTCGACACTGCTGCACCAACCCCATGTTGCTGACACCCGAGGTGCGGGCATCACCACAGGTCCCGACAGGCGTCGGTGACTTGACCCCGCACTGCGTACGGGGTTGACACTGCAGGCATGCACACCACGGGCTCGCTCGCCAGGCGCGGCCGGCGACCATGGCCACCATCTGCGACCGCGCGGCGCGAGATCTGCCCGCCGTTGAACAGCCGCGCACCCGGCGTGGAAGGAGTCCGCGGATGACCACGCGGCCGGTGCCTACGATCGGCGAGCGGCTGGCCCGGCTGGGCCTACCCGCAGGCGGGATCACCGCACGCCGCGCCGTGCTCCCTGCGCCGGTGCAGGAGCTGCACCGGCGCATCCTGGCTGACTTCGCGGCCCGCGGGGCACCACCGGACCGTGCGGTGGTGGCCGGGCACGCCGCAGCGGCCGGCATCGACCGGGCCGTGGGCTTGGAGGCGCTCACCGTCATGGACCTGGTCGCCGCCGACCCGGTCACCGGGACCGTCACCGCGGCGTATCCGTTCTCCGCCGCCGCGACCCGGCATCGGGTGCGCCTGGCCACCGGCGTCGACGTGTACGCGATGTGCGCGCTGGACGCCCTTGGTATCCCCGGCATGCTCGGCGCCGACGCGGTGATTGCCTCCACCGACCCGATCACCGGCGAGGCGATCACCGTGACCCGCGACAACGGGCGCTGGACCTGGCGGCCCGCCACCACCGTCGTGCTCGCCGCCGGCCTGGCCCGCGCTGATATCACCGGCCCGGAGGCCGCGGCCGCGGACTGTAGCTGCCCGCACATCAACTTCCACACCGGCCCCGACACCGCCGCCAGCTACCTCCGCGCCCACCCTGGCACCGGCGGAGAAACCCTCACCCAGCCCGAGGCGGTCGAGGCCGCCGAGCACCTCTTCGGGCGTCTCATGGAAGCCGGCTAGGACTCTGCTGAAGCGTGTTGGTCTGGGCTGAGCTTGGTTGGCCGGGTTCGTCGCGGGTTGATCGTGAGTCGATGGACGCGGCCGCGCTGGTCGGGCATCTGGTTCCGGCGGGGTCGGTGTTCGCATTCTTGGCCGAGCATCGCGGGGCGGTTCCCGGCGTCGTTGTTCGAGGATCTGTTCCCCAGTTCGACCGGGCGACCGAGCCTGCCGGCGGAGGTGGCCGCGTCTGGCGCGCCGCGCGGGGACGGTGGCAGGTGCCAACGAGCTGGTCCGGTGAGTCCCGCATCGCTTGCAGGTTGGCGATTCATGCGTCCAGCCAAGCGATGCGTCCGAGGGCGAGGTGGCGGACCTGGTCGCAGTCGTCAGGTCCACCGGCCATCAGCTCGAACAGAGATTCCACTTCGTCGAGGCGTGAAGTCACGCTCCTGTGCGCGCTTGATGAACCACACCCTCCCCGGCACCCAGGTACCGAGTCAACCCAACCAGGGACCGTCCGCTGAGGGATCCCCAGGGCGTCCGGCGTGCACCACACCACGTATTGCTAACCATCTTTGCGGGTGGCCTGCCAAGTGTTCCAGTAGGTGATCTCCTCGGCTGGGCGCCGTACCGCCGGTCTGAAATCCCGGCCGGTGTAGTAGGCCACCGGGATCAGCCCGACCTGGATGACGTCGTCGGGAATGTCGAGCAGCGCGGCAGCCTCTAGTTCGTGCGGCAGATGCATGGTGGTGAGCACGGTGCCCAGGCCCCGAGCACGCAGCGCGAGTTGGAAGCTCCAGACGGCGGGAAGGATCGAACCGTACATGGTGGCCACCTCGAAGGTGTCGGAGTCCGATGGCGATCGGCGGACGCAAGGAATCACATGGACGGGCACGTCCTGGAGCCGGTCCGCGAAATGGACCCCAGAGTGGATGCTGCGCGCCACTCGCTCGGGCGTGGTGCCCATCTCGTTCGCGATCTGAGCCACGCGAGGATCATCCTCGAGCCGGGACGGCGGTCCGTTCTTCCGCATGGTGTCGCGATAGAGTTCCGCCAGCCGGGCGCGTTTGACGGGGTCGGTGACGACCAGCCAGCGCCACTGCTGGGTGTACCCACCCCCGGTGGGCGCCTGGATGGCGATCCGGATGCACTCCTGGATCACCTCCGGTTCAACGGGACGCGCGAGATCGAGTCGCTGGCGCACCGCGCGCGTCGTGGTGAGGAGCCGGTCGATCTGGGGGAGATCGAACTCGGCCCTCGCCCCCGTGTTTGCTGACACGTGTACCTCCGTTGGAGCTGTGTGGGGTCGCCGGCCAGTCGGCCTCGATCCGCGCTTGACGATCTCTGGGTCTGTGATCAGTCGTCGAGGTTCAGGAGGGCCGAGATCCTGTCCCGCCAGTCTCGAAATAGGCTCAGGTCCCACGCCTCCCTGATGGGAAAGACACGGCCGCCGGGATGATCAGCCAACCATCCTGCAGCCGCCGCGGCAGAGGAGAAGAGGGGCATCTGCACGCATAGATTGGCGTCGACCTCCTCGACGGCGCCGTCCGCCTCGGCCGGGACAAGCTCCCGCGGGTGGGGCATCACCAACACGGTGCTACTGGGGTCGACACGCTCGACACGACTTGGGGTGAACACGATCAGGATGGGTGTTCCGGTCGCCGCGCAGGTATCCTCCAGATGCAGGGACGGGCGGACCAGAGGCGCGTACTGCAAGATGTCGGGCGCGCAACCGGTCACGCCGAACCGACGGTCACCGACCTGCACGTGGCGCCTGGTAGCCGATTTTGCACGTTCGGCGTCAACGGAGATGAGCCCGTCTTCGACCCGTGTTCCCGGCCAGCTCCACTGCTTCGCCAGCGCCTCGGCCTCGCTCACCGACGGACCCAAGACCTCGGCCAAACGTGCGCTCGGCCCAGGTCGCTCACCGAAATTCGTCAACCCGATCACCGCATACGTCACCGTGACCCACTCGACGTCGTTGATCCCGCCCCATCCGGCGATGAAGTCGGCGAGGCTCGTGTCGTTGTCGATCGCATCGTCAGGCCGAGTCCGGCCACCCGCCCCCTTGTGCGTCTCCCAGAACCTGGCGTGCCGGCTCCGGCTGTCTGGTCTTCCCATGTGTCGGACTCTCCTTCAGGACTGACTCAACCGTCCTGCCACAAAGTCTGACGCGGGACAGAACATCTCCACCAACGCCACGAGACCGACGTCGGCGAAGACCACCGCCCACGGGTACATGAAGACCATCTCCATGTCGAAGGCCAAGAAGATCAGTGTCACGGTGTACCACCGCACGTGATACCGAGAGACCGCGTGCACCACAGGCGCCGATCCACTGAGGAACTCGTCGGCCGACAACGGCTGGCGATGCACCGTGACCAGCAAGCTCACGGCGTACACCAACGCCACCACGCCAACCGTCAACACGAGCACGGCGACCGCGGGGCCATAGCTGTCCATGCCAGTGGCCCCCTTCATTCAGCGAGAGCCAACGGTAGCGGGCACGGCAAGGCCGGACCAAAGCGGGGACAGTGCCCGCAGGTCATGCCCTCGACCTCAGATGTCGCCACAGCCATCCGATAACTCCCTCCTCGATCCTCGGCACTTCGATGAAGTACGTGTCCGCCACTAGATGTCGCCCTGATACCCCTACCCCGTAATGGTCGGTGACTGGCGGGCGAGGCCGCCGAGGACGGACGCGGCGAGCGCAGTCAGGCCGACGACGCCAAACCAGAGCTCGACCGGCCACCGTACCCCCTCGGTGATCGCAAGTCCCGCGAGTTGAGCGGGCCAGACGAACGCCGGCACGAGCACTGCCAGCCCCCGCAGGTCGAGGCGCTGCATGCGCGCTCGGACGAGGTCGACCACGGCTGCTCCGACCACGGCCGCCAGTGCCGCCAAACCGTAGCGGAACTCCGCGAGGGCCGCACCGGTGACGGCGACGACAGCGACCACCACGGTGACCGTGCCTGCCGGGAGCCGACGGCGCCGCGCCATGACGAGCAGTGGGATCACGAGGACGGCAGTGGTCACGAGATAGCCGGCAAGCCCCACAATCGCCGGCGACTCGGCCTGCCGGTGGCCGGGCGTCCCTTCCGGGATCGTGGTCAACGGCTCGGTCGCTAACGGTTCGACGAACACCGACACATAGCTGAGGAAGAACCCGGCCAGTGCCGCGGTGGAAGCGAGCGCTACAACGGCGGGCCACATCCGCGCCGACCCCGACAGGAGCACGGCTCGTACGGGACTGGCGAGGAGGAGCATGCCGCCGACCAGCAGCATCAGGTGCGTCGGACTCACCAACGCGTCCAACCCGGCCTCGACGCCGAACACGACGTGCCAGAGCATGTCTGCGACCCCGCCGACGATGAAGATCAGCACACCCAGCGCCGCGAACCCGTAGCCGGCGGGGAGTGCCCGCTGCCACGACCGAGTTTCGTGCCGGCGTCGCCAGTCGAGCCAGCCGACCCATCCGGCCAGCAGGGTGAAGCCGGCGTACAGCGCGCCGTGCCACGGCGTGAAGAAGCTCTCCAGGTCCGGCCGGTTCAGATGCGCCCAGCCATCGGCGTACACCGCCGCCACCACCCATAGCCCCAGCACAGCTGCCACCGCGTTCTCGGCGGTGGTAGCGGCGGGGGGATCCTCATCCGAGGAGGGGAACGTCGCCGCGTGTATTCGTGAGCCAGGCATGACACACCTCCCAAAATCAATACCCCCTAGGGGTATCAGCGGTGGCGGCATACGTCAAGAGTGGGGTCGTGTTCACGATCGGGTCAGTGCCGGCGTCTCCCGGTTGTGGACAGCTGGCTCTGCCAGCCGCCCTGATCGGTCGAGGACGTACAAGGTCAGGGCGCACGCTGCACCGACGCCGATGAGCAGCAGCCAGGGCAGGCCGGGGACACCCAACTCGCGGCCGGCGTCGAAGGCAGCGCCCGCGAGCAGGTTCCCGACGGCGATCCCGATGCCGGACAGGGTGCTGTAGAAGCCGTAGTACGTGCCGACCGTCTGGTCACCTGCCAGCCGCACGATGGTGGCCATCTCGAACGGGTAGACGACCATCACGCCGAACGCCAGCAGCACCGTCGACGCGAGTACGGGTGTCATCGCCACGGCGTACCACCAGGCGTGGAGGTACCACGCCGACTGGGTGCTCGTGTATTGCGGCACGAGATCTCCGGCCACTGCAAGAGGAACGAACGCCACGGCCATCAGCGCGAGCCCACGGGCGATCGCCTGACTCGGTGTCCACCGGTTCTTCACCCAGCTCGTCACGCGCACCTGCCCGGCGACAGTGATCGCAGCGGAGACGACGAAGAGCGCGGTGACGCCGAGCTCCCCGCCGGTGACGCGGCGGACCTCCAGCGGCAGACCGAGGTAGACCTGGAAGTTCAGGACATACGAGCCGACCATCACCAACGAGAAGAGCAGGAACGCCTTGTTGGCGAGGATCTGTCGCCAGTCTCTGAGCACGGAGCTTTCCGGGTTCGCACGTTCCCCGTGCCGCGCGGGCAGCGCACGCGCCTGCAGGATGCCGAGGATCGTGAACAACCCGGCCGCGACAGCGCACATAAGTTGGAACGAGATTCCGGTCAGTACGAGCCCGACCAATGGGCCGAGCACGATGCCGAGCTGGTAGAAGACGTTGAAGACCGAGAACGCCTCCACCTTCCGGTCGCCGGCGTCGCAGGCGACGTACGCACGGACCGCCGGGTTGAACAATGCCCCCGCGAGTCCGGTCATCGCCGACGCGACGAGCAGCACCGGCAGCGAGCTACTGAAGCCGAGCAGCGCGAACCCCGCGCTGCGCAAGGCGAGACCAGCGAGGATCATCGGCTTGTACCCCAGCCGGTCAGCCAGCGTGCCGCCGATGAGGAACATGCCCTGCTGGCTGAAGTTGCGCACCCCCAGGATCAGTCCTACCGTCCATGCCGCGAGTCCCAGCCCGCCGGAGAGGTGGTTGGCCAGGTAGGGCATCAGCATGTAGAAGCCGGTGTTGATGGTGAGCTGGTTGGCGAACAACAGCTGGATCGGGCGGTCGAACGACCGCGCCTGCCTCAAGGTCGCCCGCACGCCGGCGTCCGCCCGTCCCGAACGTGCTCCTCGGCTGTGACGGGATCGACGATCGTCGTACACCGGGTCCAGCGGGTCACCTCACGCTCGTCCGAGCGCCCGATCTCCTCGGGCTCGGGTGCGGGGACCGCGCCGAGCAACCCTTGCTCGGCGCAGTAGGCGTCGCTGTAGACAGTGTCGAAGTACCGCTGCGGACCGTCGGGGAAGATCGCCGCGATGCGCACGTCCTTGGCCGCCGTACGAGCCAGCCAGGACGCGACCAGCGCGACCGCGCCGACACTCCACCCGCCGGTGGCATACCGCGCGGCAGCCATCGTTCGACACGCCCACACAGCCTCACTTGTAGCCACCCAGTGCACCTCGTCGAACGCGGCATACGCCACGTTGCGCGGATGGATACTGCTGCCCAGCCCGCGCATCAGACGCGGCCGCGCCGGCTGCCCGAAGATCGTCGAACCAACGGTGTCGACGCCGACCAGCCGCATATCGGGGTACAGCGCACGGAGCACCCTCGAGACACCCGCGCTGTGTCCGCCGGTACCGACACTGCACACCAGCACGTCGATCGGCCCGAGCTGGCTCGCCAACTCCAGCGCCAGCCCCTCGTATGCCGCGACGTTGTCCGGGTTGTGGTACTGGTCGGGACAGTACGCGTCGGGCAGCTCGGCCAGTACCTCGTGCACGCGTTGGCGGCGGGCCTCCTGCCAACCGCCCGTCGGGTGCGGGGTGGTCACCATTTCGACACGCGCGCCGTAGGCCCGCAACAGTTGGTGCATCAGCGGTTCCATGCCGGGATCGGTCACCAGTGTCACCGGGTGGTCGTAGACGGTCCCGGCGAGGGTGAGGCCTAGGCCGAGTGTGCCGCTGGTGGACTCGACGATCGCCGCGCCGGGCCGCAACTGTCCGCGTTGTCGTGCCTTGTCGACCATGTGCAATGCGGCACGGTCCTTGATCCCGCCGGGGTTGAACCCTTCGAGCTTGGCCCAGAACCCGTGCTCGTTCGGCGCATGAATGTCGGGTACCCAGAGGACGGGTGTGTTGCCGACGACACTCGCCAACGAGTGGCAGGTCGCCGCGGCAGCGAGTCGGCTGGGGGAGATCGGTCGTGCTTCGGCGGGATCGCGCAGGGCGGTCCTGTTCATCGTGTCCTTTCTGACAGCACAGCGAGACGACGGACGTCGAGCAGGCGAGACCGCGCAGGCGGCATGGCGGCGGCCAGCGCGGGCCCGCGGTTGTGCTGATCAGATACGAAACACGCAGAACGCGGTCAACAGGCGGACGCCGAACAGATGCCGGCGTCCCGGCTCGAGTAATGGGTCGACAGGCCGAGGACGTCCCCTGCCCGGATCCGCGTATGCGGGGGCGAGCTCGTCGGCTGACAGGCCGATAGTCGATGCCCCGGTCAGTGCCTGCTGGATGCGAACTGCGCCGAACAGGTCGTGCCCGGTGTCGTCGACGCAGTCGGCCACATGCTCGAGGTCGAGGCCTTGGCCGTCCGTTTCGTGGGCCTCAGCGAGTGCCAGGTGAGTATGCGTCGCGTCGCCGGGGTCGGACCCCACGAGATGGGTGTGGTTCGGGCACGAGACCAGGTGGGCCGAGAGAACCAGGCCCAGCACGCCCAGCACGACCACCACGAGGGCGCGGGGTCGCGTCAGACGGGAAGGGGTGCCTTCGGCCACGAGCCGTACTCTACATCACTGTAAGTAACTTCTTGTTGAACGGAACGTGATCGGCGAGTGCGTGTGCATCCTTTCGTGCTCACCCCGGGCACCACACGTGCTCGCTCCTAAGTAGGTTAGGTTTTGCGGGTCGGCGAACGTGAAAGGGGAGCCGTGGCCTCGAAGAAGAACCAGAAGCGACAGGCACGGGAGCAGCTCGCGGCCCAGCTCGCTGAACGGGCACGCAAACGGCGCCGCGCCCGGGTCGCGCTCTTCGGCGCAGCCGGCCTGGTCGTCGTGTTGCTCGTCGCCGTCGTCACCTGGGCGACTGTTTTCCGCGACGACGAGGCCGCCGTCGCCGACGGGTTGCCCACCCCGATGGCCAGCGTCGGCACCGGCCAGCCACCGTGGCCGCTTCCCCCGGACCCGCTCTCCGCCGCACGTGCCGCCGGGCTGGACGTCTCGGAGATGGAGGGCCTGGCCAAGCACTTCCATGCCCACCTGGACATCCTCGTCGATGGCGAACCATTGCAGGTGCCGGGGAACATCGGCGTCAGCTCAACCGCGATGTCGGAGCTGCATACCCACGACGCCGGTGGGCTCATCCACATCGAGGCACCGACAGTGGGCAAGCGATACATCCTCGGTCAGCTGTTCCGCACCTGGGAGGTCCGACTCGACGACGGCGGCATCGGCGGGCTCGAGGTGAGCGGTGACAAGACGCTCCGCGCCTACGTCAACGGCAAGCAGGTCAAGGGGAACCCGGCGGCGATCGAGCTGAAGCCTCGTCGGCAGATCGTCTTGGTCTACGGCGCCGCCGACGCCGAGGTGAGACTTCCTACCTACACGTTCGCGCCCGATGAGTGACCGAGCGTCGTGCTCGGCCCCTTAGCCCTTCTCGCCGCACAACGGGTAGAGGAACGGCCAGGGGTCGACCGCGGTCCCACCGTTCGGCCATCGTTCGAAGTGCAGGTGGTAGATCGTCCCCTGGGCGTCACCGGTCATACCGACCCGCGCGACCAGTTGCCCCGCCTCGACCCGCTGACCGGTGCGAACGGTGTTGACCTCCTGGTGCGCGTAGTAGTACGAGTCGCCGCTGTCGCCGGCAAGGATGAGCGCGATACCACCAAGGGTGTTGGAGTAGGCCCGGTCGATGGTGCCGCCCTCCACCGCATAGATCGGGGTGCTCTTGGGCGCCGCGATGTCGGTACCCTCGTGGCTGCGGCCACCACCGCGGGGAGCGCCGAACGTGTTCATCATCGTGTACGGGCTGCCCACCGGACAGGCAAATTGTCCGCTGACGCGGGACCGAGTCGCCTGCTCTTCGGCGCGCCTGGCCGCCTCCCGCAAGGCGGCGTTCAGCTTCGCGCGCTTGGCTTTCAGTCGTGCCTTCTCCGTCACCGCCCGCTTCTTGACAGTGTTCAGGTCGGCAAGTTGGCGACGCAGCTGCCGCCGCTCGCGTGCGGCGTCCTTCAGTGTGACATCGTCGGCGCTGCTGAGGACTGCCATGGTCGTCATCCGCTGGGCTACCTCGACCGGCCCGCCCTCCTGGAGCAGCGCGAGCACAGTGTTGTCGACACCACCGTTGATATATGTCATCCGTGCTATTTCAGCGAGTCGCGCCCGCACCCGCGACAGCCGGCTCTTCGTCGCGGCGACCTCCTTGGTCACCTTCGTGGTGCGCTTCTGCAGTAGACCGAGCCGGTCCTCGCTCTTCTTGTAGGCATCGACGACCTCAGCAAGTCGTTCCCGAAGCTCGTCCGGGTCCTGACCCTTGTCCCCGGCCCGGGCACCCTTGGCTACCGCCGTCCCGGTATTGGCATCGGACACCACACGCCCGTTCGCTGACGGCGCAGCGAAGGCGGAGCTGCTCGCAAGCAGGCTCGCGACCACCGCCACGGCGGCGGCGAACAGGCGAAGAGGGCGTTCGGGGCGTCTCATAGGGCGTCCACCACCCTAGACGAGGGTCACGGCAAGGTCACGTCAACCTCCGAAGGAGCTTAGAAATTGCGCAGACGTGTGCGGCCGGTAGTCGAGCCGTTTCACGGTGTCTTCGGACCTGCACCTACCGTGTCCAGGTAAGGACGGTGACGCCGTTGCTCGTTCGCACCTCGACCGCAGCCACCTCGGAACGCTCCAGCGCCGTTGCCCCGACGATCTCGTAGGTACGTCCCGGTCGCGCTCGCCAGGTCCCTACCTGCGACGCCTTACCGTCACGGTCGACGGCGACGATTGCGTACGAGATCGAATCGGGACCTGCTGCATAGCTGCACCACACGGTGATGCGAGTGCCCCACGGCACGTTCTCCAGACGCACCGTGCCCTCGATGGGCGCACCACGCGATGCGCTCATGGTCACTGTTGGCGCCGCGGCCGGGCGGCTCGTGTCCGGACGCATGGTCACCGCCATGACGACCGCGAGGCACGCGGCGACAGCCGCGGTCACCCAGGCAGCCGCAGTGACTCGACGACGTCGACGGCGGTCCAGGTTGACCCGGTCGAGGAGGCGTGGCAACAGTGGCTCTGGCGGATGGGGTGCGTTCGGCGGCACGCCTTCGAGGGGAGTCTTCGCCAGCAATCCCGGTAGGCCGGCGAGCTCACGCACGGCGTCGCGACATCGCCTGCAGGTTGCGAGGTGCCGCTCGTAGTCGCGGCGATCCGCGCCGGAGAGGGTACCGAGAACGTACGCGGCATCGAAGTGGACGTAGCGATCACCCGCGGCATCGCCGTTCGTCGGCACCCGCAACCACCGCCCCCTCGACTCACCACTCCTATACGCGTTAGTACGTAAACGGCGGGTCGGAGGTTCACGTCACCTGCTCCCGCCTTCACGTCACGGCGTGGGTGTCCGAGGAGCGCGTCGAGCGCAACCCCGCAAGCGTGACCGCGACGAGCCGGTGCACCGCCGCCTTGGATCGCACGTCAGACGCCGCAGCGAGGGCATGGAGGCAATAGCTCGCGAGCTCGTCGGGCGGGATGTCGTCTCGTACGTCGCCAGTCCGGGCGCACTCGACCAGCAGGGCGGATCAGCTCCTTGAGCCGCTGCCGCGCCGAGGTGAGGTGCTCGTCTCGGTGGAGGAACGCGGCGAGCTCGGTGTCGTGGCGCCCGTGACGTTCGACACCGTCCTGGACTGCGGGCTCTTCCATGTCTTCGATGTCCGCGATCGCACCGCTGGCACCGGGTGGTCGACTCGATCGAACCGTCGACGATCGACGTCACCACCGACCCGAATGGCATCCGGGCGTGGCTCGTCGCCGTTGAGCCTGGCCATGGGCCCCGCCGGAAGTGAGCAGCGACCGGTGCGGGCGCGATGAGGCGAGTGGGGGTGTCATTCGAGGACTCCGGCGTCGGTGAGCAGCCGGCGGGCGTCGCCCAGTTCCTCGAGCATCCGTTGGTCGAGTCCGGGAATGGTCAACTCGTCGGCCGTCGGGATGCCTTTGGGCGGCGTTGTTCCCTTGACGAGGGGGATCTCGTAGGTGTAGACGCGTTGGGCTGTCTTGGAGAGCATGAAGTCGACGAGGGCGCTGGCGGCGGGCTTGTTGTCGGTGTCGTTGAGGATGCCGATGCCGGCGACGTTGAGTAGCCCGGCGGGGTTGCCGGGGTAGAATTTGGCGGCGACGTTGGTCGCGTCGCCGTCGGCTTGCATGTCGTAGAGGTAGTAGTGGCTGCCGAAGCCGACGTCGGCGATCTCGCCTGCCGCGACGGCGTCGACGACCGGGCGGGCGCCGCGGAACGCGGCGGGTTCGTTGGCTTGGATGCCGTCGAGCCACGTGCGGGCCGTGTCTTCACCGTTGATCTGGTGTAGTCCGGTGACGGCGTCTTGCAGTGAGCGGCTGGTGGGGTCCCAGGCGATGCGGCCACGCCAGGCGGGGTCGGCGAATCCGAGGATCGAGTCGGGCAGGTCGTCCTCGCTGAGCTTGTCGGTGTTGTAGAACACGACGTGTGCTCGGCTGGTGGTCCCGACCCAGGTGCCGTCGGGTGACCGGTATGCCTGGGGTACGCGGCTGAGCTGCTGGTCGGAGAGCTTGGCCAGTCGTCCGGCGGCGCTCAGCGCCCCGAGGGCGTCGGACATCGGTGCGTAGAAGACGTCGGCGGGCGAGTCGGTGCCGTCTTCGATGATCTGCTCGGCGAGGTCGACCGGGTCTCCCCACCGGGTCCGGACCTTGATCCCGGTCTGCCGTTCGAACTGGTCGAATAGCGGCTCGGCGACGTCCCGTTCGCGTGAGTAGACCGTGAGGGTGGGCTCGCGGTTCGCCTCATCGTCGGGGGCTGCGGGGTAGCGGGCAGTCGGGCCGTTGCCGTCGGTGCACGCGGTGGTGACGATTGCCAGCGTGGCTGCCAGGGTCAGCATCCTGCGTCGTTTCATGGGGGTGTATCTCCTAGAGGTACGCGAGGGCTTCGCGGACGGTGAGGCGGGAGGCGCGGGTCGCCGCCGCGTCGGTGGCGAGGATGGCGCCAAGGACGACCAGCGCGGTCCAGATGCCGATGGCGAGCCAGGAGATCCGGAACGGCAGCGGCGCGGCGAAGAAGAGGTCGCCGAGTAGGGCGCCGACGGCCGCGGTCGCTGCGAGTGCGGGGATGATCGCCAGCAGGCAACTGGCGACGGCGATGAACACGCCTTCGGCGACGGCGATGCGGCGCACGGCTTTGGGGCGGGCCCCGATGGCGTGCATGACACCGAACTCTCTGGTGCGGTCCAGGATGTTGGCGCCCATCGTGGAGGCCAGGCCGATGAGGCCGATGACCCCCAGGGGCAGGGCGGTCGCTAGCAGGATCACCAGGATGGGATCAAGGTGCCCCCCGGTGGCGGCTTCCTGCTTGCCGACCGATTCCGCCGACTTCACCTCGACACCGGCGTCGGTGAGGGTCTTGTTGACCGCTGTGGCGACGGCTTCGCGAGTCGGCTCGTCGTGGCGGTCGGTGGCGATGCGCAGCGTGTTCGACCACTGCGGCTGGACCAGGGCTTTGGCGAGGCCCTTGGTGGTCACATAGGCCCCGCCGGCCTCGCCCCGTTCTTCGGTAATGCCCACGACCCGCCAGGTGGTGGACTCCCCGTCGAGGAACAGCTCGACCCTGTCGCCGGCCTGGACGTCGAAATCGGTGTTCTTCAGGGTCACCTGGCTGAGCACGATCGCCGTGGTCTCGCCGGGTTTCAGCCAGCGGCCATCGCGTAGCGTGGGGGCGCTTGCATGGTGGTGTCAGCGGGGATGGCGGTCACGAAGACGCCGCCGTGGCCCTGGTCGGGATAGGTACGGGACAGCGGCAGCCGCCCCGGCCCGGAGACTCCGGCCGACGCCATGGTCCAACCCTCGACCCGGTCGACGCCGGGCACCCGTTCGATGAGCGGGGCGAGCGCCTCCGTCGAGGTCGCGGTGCCGAGTTGCACCACGACGTCCCATCGCAGCGCCTGGCTGGCTTCCTCGGCGACCGCCGCGGTGCCGTCGCGGGCGGACATGCCCGCGACGAACATCATGCCGGCTCCGGCCAGCAGGCTCACCGAGAGCAGGAAGCGGGCGGGCCGCCGGACGGTGTTGCGCAGCGCCATGAGCAGGCCGCGGTCCAGGCGGCGGATCCGGCTCAGCCGGGTCAGCACACCGGCGGCCGCGCTCGGCTTCGAGGTACCGCCATGGTGGTCGATCGCCGCCCGCACCGTGGTGCGGCTGGTCCTGACCAGCGGGACCAGCGCCATCGCCACCGGCAGCACGAGGCCATCGGCCAGCACGATCAGGTAGGTCCACCAGGCTGCCGCGACGCTAGCGGCTTCAATGCCCAGGAATCCGAAGACGCCGGGGGCGAAGGCGCGGCCGATCAGGACGGCTAGCGGCAGCGCCAGCAGGGTCGCCGCCGCGGCCACCACCAGCGTCATCGCCAGGTACAGGCCCCCGATGCGGCCGGAACCGGCGCCGATCGCCTTCATGATGCCGATCTGCGGGATCTGCTGGGTGAACACATTGTTGAGCATGGTGGCGACCAGGATCGTGGACAGCAGCAAGGCCGCCGCCGCCCCGATGAGTAGCGCGCTGAGTAGGGCGTCGGCCTGCCCCTGGTGGGGGTGCGCGTACGGCTCGGGCACCTGGATCTCGCGGATCGCCAGGCCGTACTCGCGCTGCAGCCACTCGCCGACATCGCTGGCGACCGCGACGATGGCGTCCCGGTCTCGGCTCGGCGACGTCTGCCCCGGGTCGGCGACCTGGATCTTCAACTGGTCCAGCACATCCGGCTCTCCCAGCGCGGCCAACGACGCACTCGACAGGTAGGCCTGTGCGGTCTGCTGCTGGCCTGCGGGCGCGAGGCTGGGGTCGTAGACGGTGTCGGTCACCCGCAGCCGGACCGGTTCTCCATCCGGCGACTCGACGGTCACAGTGTCACCGACCGCCACGTCCAGGAGCGCGCGCGAGTCGGCGCGGATGAAGACTTCCCCGGCCGCCGGCGGCCAGGCGCGTTGCCGCGGGAAGAACTTCGCCATACTCAGTTAGTCGCCCGGCGCAGCGACGAACACCTGCATGGGGATGTTCCGCTGCTGGCCGTTGACCTGGACCTCGCTGCTGAACTGGGTGCGCCCGGCGGCGCGGAGGACGCCCGGCCGGCTGCCCGCGTCGGCCGCGATCTCCGCCATCTCCTCGGCGTCGACACCCCGGCCGAACCGGATAGTCGCCGACGCCGGCTCGGTGGTCAGGTACGCCCGCTCGGTCTCCCGGTCGATGGCGCTCCAGGCCAGCAGCACCGCGCCGAACACGGTCAGGCTGACCGCGATCGCGATCACCATCAGCAGCAGCCGCGACCAGGTCGCCCGCAGGTACCGACACAGCTTGACAGCGAGCAGGCTCATCACGAGCGCACCCCCGCCGCAACGCCGTCGTCCTCGACGACCTTGCCGTCCATCAGGGTCACCTGCCGACCGGCGACCGCACGGACATCACGTTCGTGGGTGACGACCACGATGGTCCGCCCGTCCGCGTTCAGGTCGGCGAACAGCTCCAGCACCGCCTCGGCCGTATGCGAGTCGAGGTTGCCGGTCGGCTCGTCCGCCAGTAACAGCGGCGGATCATTCGCCAGCGCGCGGGCGATCGCCGCCCGTTGTTGCTGCCCCCCGGACAAGGTGGCGGGCAGCTTGCCGGCCTGGTCCCCGATACCGACGCGGTCCAGCAACCGCTCGGCTCGTTCGCGGCGCTCGCCGGACGGGATCTTCTTGGTGAAGTCCATCGGCAGCATCACGTTCTCTGCCACGGTCAGCGTGGGCAGCAGCTGGAAGAACTGAAACACCAGCCCCACGTTGTCACCCCGCCAGGCGGCCAGCCCGGACTCCGACAACGACCCGAGGTCCGCGCCGGCCGCGAGCACTTTCCCTGAGGTGGGCCGGTCGATCCCGGCCAGCATGTTCAGCAATGTCGTCTTGCCGCTGCCGGACCGGCCGACGATCGCGACGAACTCCCCGGCCGCGACGGCGAGGCTGAGATGGTCGACCGCGACCACGTCGCCATCGGCGACCCGGTAGGCCTTGACGACGTCGCTGACCTGGATCGCGTGCTCCACGGTGTCATACCTCCACAGACGGAATCGGGAAAGACGGCTCGCCGCTGTGGCGGCGCGGACCATGATCACCGCCGAAAATCAGCATCGCGACGATGACAAGTACGGCCACCAGGAGGGCTACGATGCCGGCGATCTTCACCCAGCGTGGAATACCGGGTGACGACTCGCGGTCGTACCGGTCATTCATGCATGGCTCCCGGTGGTGGTGGCGCGTTGTGCGGTTGTCGCGGTGTATGCCCCGTGGCCCCTTGAAGCGGCGTCCAGGTCACCGTCAACCCGTCCCGTCTCCCGATCTGCTCGACACGTTCAGCGATACGCCGTTCCAGCTCGCGCAGGGCCTTCCTCGTCGTCAGCCTCAGCGCGCAGGACCAGGGCATCCTGGTCAGCGCGCAACGAGCATCGAGCCCAGCCGAAGTCGAGCAGGCCGTGGTCATCGGACCATCGGGCGTGTGCCCGCATCTGGGGATTCGTTCGCGCCACCTGGTCGATGTGCCGGCAGAGTTGGACGAGGTACCGGCTGGAGCGGTCGGTCGCCACCCTGGCCCCTGCGATCAGCATCCGATCTCCCTTTCGATGAACCTGCGCCGCCAAAGCTACGGCGGCACCGATCAAGGTGAAACGCCCTGCGGGGGGACCTTGCGTGTCCCCATCCCGTGGATACGGATCATCCGCCTGGGGGACTCCCCGTGGCCTGCCCGGAGATACGCTCTGGGGGTGAGGTCATCGACGGCCACACCGCACAACGACTCTTCGCGACCCGGCCCAATTCGGGAACACTCATCGACGTCGCGATCGCGGTCGTCGTGCTCGCCGGCTCGCTTGCCCTGCTTCGACACGGCGGCGTCGACCCCACCCGCCCCGATCTGGACCAGTTCGACCTGACTGGCGTCGTGCTGGTGGTGTGCACAGCGGTGCCGCTCACCGTCGGGCGGCGTTTCCCGCTCGGCGTGCTGGCGGTGACCGCGGCGGCCGGAGTGCTGCTGGCGGGCCTTGGCTACCCGGCCGACCTGCTACCCGGGCCCGCGGTCGCCCTCTACCTGCTTGCTGCGAGCCGCGCGCCGGACGTTCCGTGGGCGCGGCGGACCACCGTCACTGTCGTCGGCCTGTTCGTGGTCTATCTGGGCGCCGCTGCCGTCGCACGCGCGGCGTTCCCGATGTACGAGCTGTCCCACACCGGTCTGGCCTGGGCCGTCGCCTGGTTCGCGGGCGAGCGCACCCGCCTGCGCCGCGAGCGGATCGCAGACCTCAGGAAACGAGCCGAGCGCAACGAGCGGGACGCCGAGCGCGAGCGGCTGCTCGCCATCGCCGAGGAACGCGCCCGGATCGCCCGCGATCTACACGACTCCGCCGGCCACGCGATCAACGTGATCGCCGTCCGCGCCGGCGCAGCCCGGCTGCGCCACCACCAGAACCCCGATCGCTCGCTCGTCACGCTGGAGGCGGTCGAGGACCTGGCCCGGCAAACGGCCGAGGAAATCGACCAGATCGTCGGCACCCTCCGCCAGGGCACGGCGACCGACGCCGTCGAGGCTCCGGCCGGCCTCGCCTCACTGGACACCCTGATAGCACGCCACGCGTCCGCGGGCCTCAAGGTCAACCTCGACGTCTCAGGCACACCGCGACCGCTGAGCGCCACCGCCGACCAGGCCGCCTACCGGATCCTCCAAGAGGCGCTCACCAACGCGGCCCGCCACGGAGTGGGTCCCGCTCGAATCCAGCTCGCGTTCGACGACGCAGCGGTCGGGCTCACCATCACCAACCCGGTGCGCGCCGGTAATGCGCCGCGCGCCGGCGGCGGGCAGGGGCTGATCGGCATGCGTGAACGCGCCACGCTGCTCAACGGCACCCTGAACGCCGAGCGCATCGACGGAGCGTTCCGCATTCACGCCCGGATTCCGGACGGAAGTCTCCGCTCGTGACGCGGGTCCTGATCGTCGTCGACGACGACCTGATGCGTGCCGGACTCGCCGAGTTGCTCTCCAACGACCCCACCATCGACATCGTCGGCGAGGCCTCGACCGGGCGAGAGGCCGTCGAACGAACCCGCCGGCTCGCGCCCGATGTCGTACTGATGGACGTGCGCATGCCCGACCTCGACGGGATCGCTGCCACCCGCGAGCTGTCGCAGACCGCCCCAGCCACCAGAGTCCTGATCCTCACCACCTTCGAACAAGACGACTACGTCTTCGGCGCCCTACGGGCCGGCGCCTCCGGGTTCCTGCTCAAACGCACCCGACCCGAGGAGCTGATCGCCGCGGTCCACATCATCGCCGCAGGCGACTCGCTGCTGTCCCCGTCGGTCACCCGACGCGTGATCGACCGCATGGCCCAGCAACCCACACCCGAGCTCACCGACCAGACCGGACTCGACGAGTTGACCCCGCGAGAGCGAGAGGTCCTCCAGCTCATCGCCCGAGGCTTGTCGAACAAAGAGATCGCCGCCGCGCTCCTCGTCGAAGAGTCGACGATCAGAACCCATGTCAAGCGGATCCTGATGAAGCTCGACCTCCGCGACCGCGTCCAAGCAGTGATCTTCGCCTACGAGACCGGCCTGAACCACCCACGCGGCCCCCAAGCCACGAGCTACCAAGGAGATCGTTAGACCCTGACTGCTGAGGCTCGCTGACCTGTAACGAAGCGCATCGGCTGGCTACCCACTAACGATCTCCGCGGACACTTGCGTAGCCGCAGGGCAGCGACCACGAGCGCCGCGCCCGCGGCAAAGGTCGCGTTGCTGACGCTCCGCGGGCGACGTCATCCCGACGAGCAACTCGAGATCGACCGTCGCGCGGGATGTCCGATCGGTGAAATAGGAAGCGTCAACCGGCCGGCAGGCGTTGGATCGCCGAGATGTCGATGTCGAGGGTGATCTTGTCGCTCACCAACACCCCGCCTGCCTCCAGCGGCGCGTTCCAGGTGATGCCCCAATCCTTGCGGTTCACGGTCGCGGTCGCCTCGAAGCCGAGCCGATGGTTACCCATCGGGTCCACGGCGGATCCGGTGAACTCGACGTCGAAGACCACCGCTTTGGTGGTGTCCTTGATCGTCAGGTCGCCCGTCACCTGGTACGTGTCCGCCTCGACGTGTTCGATCCCGGTGCTGACGAACGTGATCTCGGGATAGCTGGGCATGTCGAAGAAATCGTTGCTGCGCAGGTGTTCGTCCCGCTGCTCGACGCCGGTGTCGATGCTGGCAGTAACGATCCGCAACGTGCCGGTGGACTTCGTGGGATCGGCGGTGTCGATGTGCAGGTGGCCCTCGAACTCGCGGAACGAGCCGCGCACCTTCGTCACCATCGCATGCCGAGCGACGAAGCCCAGCCGAGTATGTGCCACGTCCAGGTCGTAGTCGCCGGTCAGGTCTGCTCCAGTTGCCGGAACGGTCATCGTCGACTCCTTGTCCACGCAGGCGCCTGTCGTTGACCGTTCAATCATACGTGACGGAGGTGGCGTAGGTCGGTCATAGCGCGGTCGACGTCGTCGATGCGCTGGTCGAGGAGGCAACATCGAGCAGGTCAGCGATCCCGTTGCGAGGATCGGCGAACCGTCTGCTAGCTGACCTCGTACCCGCTCATCGACGTCGATGAGACCGTCTGCAGAGCACTGACCTGGCTGGACCGCCATGCTCGACCAGCTCTCGATGAGCACGGCGCGACCATCACGGGCCATGTTGCTGCAGGACCGTCGGACCTTCGAGACGTTCCGGGTCTGGCAGGTCGGCACCATCGGCGGCCGTGGCTACGACGCCGTGGCGATCTGCATGCCGTTCTTCATCGCCGGGATCGTGCTCGCGCTGCTGTCGGTGCGAGCACTCGACGCCTATGCGCTGGGGGAGGATCTGGCCGCCGGTCTCGGTCGCAAGGTGTGGCTGGACCGCACGGTGATCGCGGCGGGTGCGGTGCTGCTCGCGGCGACGGCTACTGCGCTGGCTGGGCCGATCGCGTTCGTCGGGCTCGCGGTGCCGCACATGGTGCGGCGGATCATACCGGCCCGGCATGCCACCTTGCTGCCGTTGTGCTTCGGTTTCGGTGCTGTGCTCACCTTGGCCGCGGACGTGGTCGGTCGGGTGATCTGGCCGCCCACCGAGATCCAGGTCGGCGTCATGACCGGCGTCCTCTGTTGCCCGGTTCTGGTGCTCCTGCTGCTGCGCGGCAGGCGGATGTGATGACCCACGACGTCGTGCTCGACTCCGCGGACGTGGTGCGGGCGGCTCGCCGCCGCCCGGCCCGCCGCTACTGCCTGGTCGTGTGTGGGCTCGTGGTCGCGGTGGTCGGTGCGTTCCTGGCCCGTACTCTGCTGGGCGACTACACGATCACGATCCCGGACGCGATCCGCATCATCGGCGGCGAGCAGATCCCCGGCGCGACCTTCATCCTGATGGAGAGCAAGCTGCCCCGAGCGGTGCTCGGAACGTTCGTCGGATTCGCGTTCGGCGTCGGCGGCGCCATCTTCCAGGCAACGCTGCGCAACCCACTGGCTAGCCCCGACATCATCGGCGTCAGCTACGGAGCCAGCGCCGCAGGTGTCTTCGGGATCCTCGTCCTCGACACGCAAGGCGCCGAACTCTCCGTCATCGCAGTCGCTGGCGCGCTGCTGGTCGCCGGGCTGATCCGCCTGATCGGCGGCAGCGCCCGCGGCATGCGGCTCGTCGTCATGGGCATCGCCATCGCCGCCGCCCTGCAGTCGACCATCCAGTACCTGTTCACCCGCGCCGACATCTACGACGCCCAGGCCGCCTTGCGCTGGCTCACCGGAAGCCTCAACGAAGCCGACTGGCCCACCATCCGCATCCTCGCCCTCACTCTGGTCGTGCTGCTGGTGCTCACGGCGCTGCTCGCCGGGTCGCTGCGCAGCACCGAACTCGGCCCGGACACCGCCGCCGGGCTCGGCATCCCGGAACGACACACCGACCTGCTGATGGCGGTCGGCGCGCTCTTGGTCGCCGTGGCCGTCGCCGCCGCCGGGCCGATCGCCTTCGTCGCGTTCCTGTCCGGGCCGATCGCCCGCGCCCTCAACGCCGGACGCACCACGCTGCTCGCTGCCGGACTCGTCGGGTCTGTCATCGTCCTCGTCGCCGACCACCTCGGCGCCTACCTGATCGAGGACGTCAACTTCCCCGTCGGCGTCGTCACCGGCGCATTCGGCGCCCCCATCCTGCTATGGCTGTTGGCCACACTCAGCTCCGCGAGGAGAACCTGATGTCCCGCCTGGAGGTCAACGACATCACCTTGTCGTACGGCACACGGGGCGGACCCACCGTCGTCGAGGGCCTCACCACCGACATCGCGGACGGGAAGATCACCGCGATCGTCGGCGCCAACGCCTGCGGCAAGTCGACCCTGCTGCGCGGCATGGCACGCCTGCTGCGGCCGCAGGCCGGCGCCGTGCTGCTCGACGGCCAGATCATCAGCTCGCGACCGACCCGCGAGGTCGCCAAGGTGCTCGGGCTGCTACCCCAGAGCCTGATCACGCCCGAAGGAGTGACCGTCGCCGACCTGGTCGGACGGGGCCGGCAACCCCACCAGGGAATCCTGCGCCGCTGGACCACCAACGACGACCAGATCGTCGCCGACGCCATGACCCAGACCGACACCCTCGACCTCCCCCGCCCGTCGGTGGCGATCCGGTAGCCAGCGGCGTCGTCCATGCGGCCTGCTGAGTCGTTCTCGACGTCGACGTCTTCTGGTTGCGCCGGGCCCGGCATGGTGCCACTGTCACGTGAGGTGGTCGCGCAGGTGCGCCGATGCTTCGGAGATCGCCCGGCGCTGGTATCGAGTAGGCCGGACATGGTGAAGAATCCGTGCACCATGCCTTCGTAGCGGGAGGTTCGTGCGTCGACGCCCGCGTTGCGCAACCGGTCTGCGTACTGTTCGCCCTCGTCACGGAGCGGGTCGTACTCAGCGGTGATGATTAGTGCTGGTGGTAGGCCGTCGAGGTGTTCGGCGAAGATCAGTGACGCGAGGGGGTCGTAGCCGTGCTGGGGGTCGGTGAGGTAGTGACCCCAGTACCACGCCACCGACTGCGGGTTGAAGAACGCGGGGTCGTCGTTCTCGTGCACTGAGTCGGTCTCGCCGCGAAAGTCGGTGTTCGGGTATACGAGCAGCTACGCCACCAGGGCCGGTCGGCTGTGTTCGCGCGCGAGTAGGGTGACGGCTGCCGCAAGGTTGCCGCCGGCGCTGTCGCCGGCGTCGGCTAGTACTGCAACGGCACTTGCTTGACAGGTAGTTGATCATGGTCGGGTGGTTACCGATCTGGTGATAGATGAGCTGGATACCTTGCATGAGCGGGTCGCGGGCCGGTTCGGGCGGGCGGAGCCGCGGGCTCGG